>CAZIDC010000189.1:0-5991 GCA_964537885.1 uncultured Syntrophaceae bacterium
GTAGGTGTCCGAAAAAACCATCAGCAAGGGGATGTTGCGCTCCGAGGCCTTGGCAATAATATTGGAGGGCGGCAGAACGTTGTTGGTCAGGATGATGCCGGAGGTGTCGCTCTCCAGAGCGGCCAGGATCATGTCCGTGCGATCCCCCCCGGTAATGATCAGTTTGCATTCTTTCTTGAACACAGGATTCTGGAGGAATACATTAGCCGACCAGGCCCCGATAACGATGTTTTTTACGACCCGTTTCAGCCCTCCCTCGCCGGTTAGGACTTTGGCGAAAAGGCGGTCGGCTAAGTAATAAACTGAAAAATGGGTCAGCTCGCTCCGGTAGGGGATGACACCGAGGACCTGGATTCCTATCTGGTGGATCGCCGGAAGATGGATGTTCTGAAACTCCTCGATGTTCTGAACTTTATTGATAATGACTCCGGTCAAATTCACCCCGGCCAAATCCACATGTCTTTTCAAGAAAAGGATATCATCCAGAATGGTGTCCGCATCGCCGCTGACCACAATAACCAATTTGCCACCGATAAACCGAATGAGGGAGAGGGTATCCAAATGCACGGAGATCCCGTAGGCAAGATCCCTTCCGCCTTCCACAAAAAGGATTTCCTTATCGTTCCCGATATGGGCGATGGTTTCCAGCAGCTTCTTTTTGGTCCCTTCCTCGTCGTACATGTAGCGGAGCTTGGAGTGATCGAATCCGATGGACATGTCCACGGGATCTTCTTTTAAACCGAAGAGGTTCGTTATCAATGAAGAGTCGTAATCCCACAGCCTCTTTTTCCGGTAGAGCATCCGCTCCCCGAAAGGTTTTATGTAGGCCATCTTCTTGCCCAGCACCCCGGCAATTCCCACAATCGTGCTGGTTTTCCCCGCATTTTTGCGCATCGAGGCGATTACCACTTTATCCATTTAGGCCCCCTTCTTGACATTTGATAGCAGAACTCTTACATCGACTGCTTTGACCCCGCGTCCGTGTTCATATACTACCAGGGGATTGATTTCTATGTCCGTGATGCGATCGCTTTTTTGCAGGATCGATCCCACTTTAATAATCGTGTCCACGACTCCCTCCACATCTTTCTTCTCCTCCCCCCGAACCCCTAATAAAAGAGGATAGGCGCGTATTTCCTTGACCATCGCCATGACCTCTTTCCGGTTGATGGGCAGAGCGCGGAAGGAGACGTCTTTCATCACCTCAACATAAATGCCCCCCAGGCCGAACATGAGCATCGGGCCAAACGTCCTGTCCCGGCGGGCCCCGATGATCGTTTCCGTGCTCATCCGGACCATCTCGGAGACCTCCACTCCTTCGATGTTGGCATTCGTCCTATAGGCCCGGCAATGGCGCAGGATCGCCTGGTAGGCATCCATGACCTCGTTCTTATCGACCAGGTCCAGGGCGACTCCGCCGGCGTCGCTCTTGTGAAGAATATCCCGCGAAACCACTTTCATGACCACGGGGTACCCGATCTCTTCCGCCCCCCTGACTGCTTCATCCAGGTTGCGGGCGATGATACTCTTGGGGATTGGAATTCCCGCCGCTCTCATCACAGCTTGACCCTCGTTGGCCAGCAAGAAGGACCTTCCCGCTTTTGAAGCTTGTTCCAAAACTTGGTCGATGGCCGCAACATCGATCGCGGCTTCATCCACTGCGCCCGAATATCCTTTCCGGTAATGATAATAGGCATAGATGGATCCCAGGCAGGAGACCGCCTCATACACATCCCCGTACACAGCGGCGTTGGTTTTTCTGAGAGTGCGGATGCAATTCTCAACTTTCTCCCCGCCAAAAATGGAGAAAACCAAGGGCTTCCCCCCCGCTTTATATTTCCGGTCGTTTTCTTCAACCATGGAGGAAAGGTTCTCCCCGTCAAAAACGGCGGTTTCCCCGTACAGGGCAATCACGGAATGAATGTTGTTGTTTCTCAACGCTTCATCGAGGGCTGAATGGTAGTGGGAGGAGGAGGCCTGCCCGGTGAGGTCCACGGGGTTCTTGGTCGAGCCGAAATCCGGAGTTATGGGGGAAAAGATCTCCTTGAGGGTCGCCGGATCATCATACAGCCTTACTCCATACTTTTCACAGGCATCGGTGGCCATAACCCCGATCCCGCCGCCGTTGGTGATGATGACGGTATTTTCTCCCGAGGGGGAGGGCGCATTCGCTAAAAATTTACACCAGTTGAAAGCCTCCTCTACGCTTTCGGCCCGGAGCACCCCGCACTGCTTCATAATCGCCTCAAAGATCTCATCGGACCCGGCCAGCGATCCTGTATGAGAGGCGGCGGCAACCGCCCCCCGCTCGGATCTCCCGGATTTAATCACCATTACCGGAATTTTTTGAGTGGCCTTTTTTACGGCCCGGATCAATTTTTCTCCCTCCCGCACCCCTTCGATATACATCAAAACAATCTTTGTATTTTCATCATTTACCAGGTACTCCAGGAGGTCGGCTTCATCCACATCGGTCTTGTTCCCTACGGAAACGATCGCCGACAGACCAATATTTTCGACGCCGGTCTTCCCGATCATGGCAACCCCCAGGGCCCCGCTCTGGGTGATGATCGCTACTTTTCCGGGGGTGATCGCGGAACTGCCGAAGGTTGCGTTCAGGGAAGCTTTCGCCGAATAGATTCCGAAGATGTTCGGCCCCAGTACCCGCATGTTATGCTCTTGGGCGTAGGAGACAATCCTCTTTTCCTCCTCATTATTGCCGATCTCGGAAAATCCGGAAGAGATGATGGTCAGGTATCTTACCTTTTTGCGGGCGCAGCTTTGGACTGCATCAAAAACAAATCTCGCCGGGATCACGATGCTGGCGACATCGACCGGATCGTTTACTTCTTCAATACTCCGGTAGGTTTTTAGGTTCAGGATTTCTCCCCCCTGAGGGTTTACGGGGAAAACCTGGCCCTTGTATCCCCCGGATAAAATGTTATGGAGAATGATATTGCCGATTTTATTCGGGTCCCGCGCCGCGCCAATCACGGCGACGGCCTGCGGTTCGAATAGATATTTTATATCTTGATTTTGATCGCTCATCATACCCCTCTGAAGGCCATTTTCAATTCGTATACCCCCTCGGCACTTTTTTTCTGAACATCAAATCCCATCTTTTCAAAGAGATGGAGCATCGGTTTATTTTCCACCAGAACTTCGGCCGTAAACCCTAAAAGGCCTTCCCTCTTGGCCAGATAGGTTAAATAAGACAACAGCCGGGTTCCGATTCCCTGACTTTGGTAATCATCCCGGACCACCAGCGCCACCTCGGCTGCATGGGTGTCCTCGTTGATGCCATACTGTCCAACGGCCACAACCTTTTCCCTTTCGGCATCTTTAACGGATGCCAGAATGAGCATTTCCTTCGTATAGTCAATGATGACGAATTCCTGCAACCTTTCGTGGGGCATATCCTTGCGCACCGAGATAAACCTCCGGTACATACTCTGGTCGGAAAGGCCGTAAAAAAAATCCTTCAGCAAAGGTTCATCGCTGATTTTTACCGGCCTCAGAAGGATGGATAACCCGGTACTCGTCCTCTGGTAGGATTCTAAGTGCTCCGGGTACTCCCCCCGCTTTCCCGGGATAAAGGCCTGATCCCGGTAGATCAGGTTGGCCTGCTTGGCCTTTTCGATAAGCCACGGCCGGAACTTGGGATTGGCGATGGAAATCAATTCCATGGCTCTCTCCCGGATGTTCTTTCCATGAAGGTAGGCGATTCCGAATTCCGTGACGACATAATGAACATCTCCCCGCACCAGAGAAACCCCCGCTCCCTCTCTCAAAAAAGGTACGATCCTGGAAATCTCCCCCCATTCAGCGGTGGATTGAATCGCCAGAATGGTTTTTCCTCCGGGCGCCATGACTGCTCCCCGCATAAAATCGGCTTTCCCCCCGATCCCGCTGTAGAACGTTTTTCCCAGAGATTCAGCGGTGACCTGCCCGGTAAGGTCGATCTCCAGGGCGCTGTTGATGGCCGTCATATTTTTTTGCCGCGAGATGTTCAGGGGGTTGTTGGTATAGTCGATGGTCCGAAATTCGATCCCCGGATTATCATGGATAAATTCATAGGTCGATTGATGCCCCATGCAGAAAGTAGCCACGGTCTTGCCGCGGTTGAGGGTTTTCCGGGAGTTGTCAATCACCCCTTTTTTCATCAATTCGACCATCCCGTCGGTCAATAATTCGGAATGGACGCCCAGGTTATTTTTGCTTCCAAAATTCGCCAGGATGGCATTCGGCAGGCTGCCATAGCCAATCTGAATCGTATCTCCATCCTGGACAATGCTGGCCACGTGCTTGCCGATCTGCTGGGCCACTTCATCCGGAGCAACGGCTTCGTATTCCAAAAGGGGTTCATCATGGCCAACGATGAAATCCACTTTTTCGATGTGAATAAAGCCATCCCCGTGCACCCGGGGCATGTTGGAGTTTACCTGGGCAACGACCAGGGGGGCGTTCTCCACGGCGGCTTTGACAATATCCACACTGACCCCGAGGCTCATATATCCGTGGGGATCCGGGGTTGAAGTCTGGATCAGAGCCACGTTGATGGGTACAAGTCCCCGGTACAACAATTGCGGGACATGGGAAAGGAAAATGGGGGTGTAGTCGGCCATCCCCCGATTGACGGCCTCCCGCGAATTGTTTCCCACAAAAAAAGAGTTGTGGCGAAAATTATATTTAAATTTTTCATCGGTGTAAGGGGCCACCCCCAGGGTCCACACCTGAATCACCTCGGCATCGAAGAAAGCCTTGGGATTAGATTCTACAAACTGGATGAGGGCCTGGACAAGATATTGAGGTTCGCCACAGGCGGTATGGATGAAAATCCGATCCCCCCGATGGATATGGCTAAAAATCTCCGCTGTGGACGCAAATTTCCCCGGATAAATCTTTTTCATCTTCTCGCCCATTTCATTCTTTATTCCCAGGATCATTTAAAACACTCCTAATAATTTTGAGGTAGTTTTTGAAGGACGGCCATCACGAGCTGGCGAAAGCTTTGCGGATGATCAGAAAGAAGAGTGTCATTCCCCCCAAGGGTGGGGAAACCCGATAAGGAATTCTGGGTTAGGTGTTGCGGTTTTTTAATCAGAAGCATAGATTACGTCTATGGCTAAGGCATTTTTCTTCCCGGTGGCCCGAAAAGCATGCGGTAGGCTTGAATCAAAATAAAGACTATCCCCGACTTCCAGCAAAAAAGTTTCGTTTTCGTAATTAAATTCCAGCTGCCCCTCCAGTATAAAGACGAATTCTTCCCCCTTGTGGGTGAAGAAAATGAGGTCCTCTTTCCGCTTTATTTCAAACTGGACCTGAAAGGGCTCCATGTGTTTGTCCGCTTTGGGGTAGGCTAAGGATTCATAATAATATCCCACTTTGGAAGGATCCTCATGGATGCGCCGGAAAACCTGCTTGCGTTCGTTTTTGCGGACCACCACGGCCCTCTTTCCCGTTTCTTCCTCCTGGAAAAAATAACCGATGTTCACGTTCAAGGCCTTGGAAATCTTCAGCAGGGTGGCCACGGGCGGGGCTACCACTTCGCTCTCAATCTGGGAAAGGAGAGGCTTGGAAAGGCCTGTCCTTTCAACGATCTGCTGCCGGGAAATTCCTTTGCGCTGCCTGAGATTCTTGATCTTCTGGCCAAGATTCAGGTCCTTCAATTCTTCCTTCATATCCTGCGCCATTGACTCCTCCGGTCTGACCTATGTCCTTAAGAGCTTGTCCGTAAATAGTATTCCCCCCTTTGTAAAGGGGGGTGAGGGGGGATTTTCTCAAGGCGTCCCAAAGCAAATCCCCCTATGTCCCCCTTTTTCAAAGGGGGATTTAAAAGCGAAAACTTAATTTTAAGGATAAACTCTAAGTCTAAAAGGGGGGGCCGCCCAGGCCCCCGGATTCCCTCGGCCACGATAAATTTTCTACCGATTGCTTAAATTTAACTTTATCTGCAAAACTTTTCAAGGGAATTTTTGCCCCTCCGCCTCA
>CAZIDC010000190.1:0-5982 GCA_964537885.1 uncultured Syntrophaceae bacterium
ACCCCCGAACTCAAAACTTTTCTTTCAAAAGTTGGTTGTGGTATAGTAACTGTAACTTTTCCCGGGAGGTTCGTTGATGAATTTCAGGTTTAAATTTGCCTGGGGGTTCATCGCTGTCCTACTATTATTCTTTCCTCTTTCCCCGGAAGCCTTTTGCTTCTCCCTTGAAGGCCGGGTAAGGGATTTCACCCTGGAAAACGGGATGAAGGTCCTTATGCTCGAACGCCATCAATCGCCCACGATTGCCCTCTACATTCGCTTCCGGGTTGGGGCCACGGATGAAAACGTCGGCCAGACCGGCACGGCTCATCTTTTGGAGCATATGCTTTTTAAGGGCACCCAAACCCTCGGAACGAAAAATTATGCCGCGGAAGAAAAAATTATGAACCGGATCGACCACGTGGGTGTGCTCCTCGACGCCGAGCGGGCCAAAGGGGAAAAAGCCGATGCCGCCTTTTTAAAGCACCTGGAAAAGCTGCTCCAAGAACTCCAGGCCGAGCACAAAACCTGGGTGGTGAAGGATGAAATCGAAGCGCTTTATTCGCAGAACGGAGCAGTGGGCTTCAACGCCATGACCAGCGCGGATACTACCACTTACGTGGTCAGCCTGCCCTCCAACCGCCTCGAGCTCTGGGCCCGTATCGAGTCCGACCGCATCCTGAACCCGGTTTTGCGCGAGTTTTATTCGGAGCGGGATGTGGTCATGGAAGAGCGCCGCCGCTCTTATGACTCCCAGCCTGGGCGCAAGCTGGTAGAAAATTTCCTGGCTACTGCTTTCATGGCCCACCCCTATGGCCGACCTATTATCGGATGGCCCTCGGACATCCAGTATCTCGATAAAAAAACAACTGAAAAATTCTTCCGGACCTATTACTCACCGGCCAATACCGTGCTGGCCGTCGTCGGGGACATAAACCCCGATGAAGCCCTCTCTCTAATAAAAAATTATTTCGCGCGCATCCCCCCGCAGATCCTCCCCCCGCCGCTCCGCACCCGGGAGCCGGACCAGCTCGGGGAACGGCGCATCCAGGTAGTCGCCGACGCCAACCCCCAGCTGATCATCGGGTTTCACAAGCCCAATCCACCCCATTTCGATGACCTGGTTGGCGAGATCATCTCCGGGCTTTTGACCTCCGGGCGGACTTCCCGTCTTTATAAACGCCTGGTTGAAGAGGAAAAGATCGCCGCCGAAATCGACACCTCAAGCGGCTTTCCGGGCGAGCGCTATCCTAATCTTTTTGCCGTTTTTTCAGCCCCCCGGCACCCGCATACGTCTGATGAACTGGAGAAGGCGATCTATCGAGAGCTCGACCGGCTGAAATCTGAGCCGGCATCGGAGCAGGAGTTGAAAAAGGTGAAGAACCAGATTCAGACTGACTTTCTCCGCAAGCTCAACTCCAATTCCAAGCTGGCTTACTGGCTCTCCTATGGTCAGACGCTCTTCGGGGACTGGCGGTATTTCACCGAGCGGTTGGCCTCCTATGAAAAAGTCAGCGCCGGGGACGTGCGCCGGGTGGCCCAAAAATATTTTACGCCCCGCAACCGCACGGTTGCGACTCTGGTCAAATCCTCTGCATCCCCCTGACCCTGAGGAGATTGAAAAGGATGAAACGACGCACCCTATATACCCTTCCAGTCGCTTTCCTGCTTCTGGTTTTCCTCTCTAGCCTGGGATATTCCCAGGGAGAGGAACTGCTCAAGCATCCCAGGGAAATGAAATTTCCTCCTCTTGCTTTCGTTCCGCCAAAAGCTGGACGCGCCGTGCTTCCCAACGGGATAATCCTTTATCTTTTCGAAGATCCGGAGCTGCCTTTGATTAAAATTTCCGCCCTGATCCGCACCGGCTCGGTCTATGATCCGGCGGAGAAAAGCGGATTGGCCCAATTGACGGGCACTCTCCTGCGCACGGGGGGGACCGCTGATCAGACACCCCAGGCTATCAATGAAACGTTGGAATTCATGGCCGCGGAAATGGAGTTTTCCATTGGCCGGGAATCGGGATCTGCCTTGCTCTCCGTGAGGAAAGAGGACCTCCCCCGCGCTCTCCCCATCTTTTCCGGCCTGCTGATGAAACCGGGTTTCGACCCCGGCCAACTGGACTTAGCGAAAAAGCAGGAGGTCGAAGCCATCCGCCGGTCCAACGACAATCCGGAAGAGATTGCCTACCGGGAATTCCGCAAAGTTCTCTATGAAGGGAATCCGCGGGGTCAGGTCCCGAGCATCGAATCCATTGAGAGAATCCAGCGGGATGACCTGATCGTCTTTCACCGTAAGTTCTTTCAGCCCAATAACATGATCCTGGGGATCTCCGGCGATTTTAAGAAGGAAGAGATCCTCTCTTCACTGGGAGAAGCTTTCCGCAACTGGGGCCGCTCTTTGCTCGAGCTTCCCATTGTTCCTCCTCCAACTTCCCGTGATAAAAAATTAATCTACTTTGCTCCCAAGGACCTTCCCCAAGCGACCATCCTCATGGGGCATCTTTCCATCCCCCTCGACCACCCGGATAACATCCCTTTGCGGGTCTTGAATTTCATCCTCGGGGGAGGGGGATTCAATTCCCGGCTCACCCAGGAGATCCGCTCCAACCAGGGATTGGCTTACAGCGTCGGGAGTTTCTACCAGGGTCGCGTGGGATACGGGGTGTTTGGCGCTTTTTGCCAGACCAAGTCTTCCACCACTCATAAGGCAATCTCTCTCATTTATGAAATCACCGAAGGGGTGAAAAAGAACGAACCGACCCCCGCTGAACTCGACTGGGCTAAAAAGACCTTGGTCAACCAGTTCATTTTTTCCTTCGCCTCCTCGGCGAGCATTGTCAGCCAGCAGATGCAGCTTGAATATGACGGCCTTCCCGAAGATTATTTGGAGCGCTACCCGGAAAGGGTAGCCGCCGTGACCCTAAAAGACCTTGGCCGGGTGGCGGAAAAGCACCTTCATCCGGAAAAATCGCTCCTTTTAGTTGTGGGGAAAGAAGAGGATTTCGACCAGCCCCTTTCCTCTTTCGGTTTGATAAATCGCATCTCTCTTAAAAAATATGATTGAGGACCACCGATGAAAGTTCTTCTCGTCCAGCCACCCTATCCTTATTCTGAATTCCCCAAACCCTCTTCGGCCCTGATTTTTTTAGGGACTGTCCTGCGGCAGGCGGGGATAGAAGTGGAAATCCTCGACCTCCTTTCTACCCGGTACTCGCTGAAAAAAATCGAGGACCGTTTAAACCGGTATCAGCCCGACGTGGTCGGGGCCACTTCCGTGACCATGAATTTCCCCGCCGCGGTTAAAATCCTCCAGCATTGCAAGGCCATCACCCCGGAGGTCAAGGTCGTCATGGGCGGCCCCCACGTCACTTTTACCGCTGAAGAAACCCTCAGGGATTTTCCCGCGGTGGACATAATCGTCCGCGGCGAAGGCGAGGAAACCATCCAGGACCTGGTTTTCGCCCTCGCCAAAGGGAAAAGTTTGGAGGAAACCAAAGGGATCACCTTCCGCCGCAACGGAACGATCGTCCGGACGGAAGATCGCCCTTTTATTAAAGACCTGGACCTTCTTCCCCTTCCCGATCGCACCCTGTTTCCGCTCTCCCGTTACTTAGCGATGCACGTCCCGGCCAGCGTTCTCTCCAGCCGCGGCTGCCCTACCGGTTGCTCCTTTTGCGTGGGCTACCGAATGACTGGCCGCCAGGGACGGTTTCGTAACCCCCTGAGGGTCGTCGATGAAATTGAATCCGCTCACCTCTTGGGCTTTCAAGAAATTTGCATTGACGATGATCTCTTCACCCGCAATCGCCGGCATGTCTACGCTATCTGCGATGAAATCGGCCGCCGCGGTTTAAAATTCAAAATGTATATTTTCGCCCGGGTGGATACGGTGGACGCGCCCCTTCTTAAAAAATTAAAGGGGGCTGGCTGCGCCATGATCTGCTTCGGGCTGGAGAGCGGAAACCAAAGAATCCTCGACTTAGCCAACAAACGGACAACTCTGGAAAAGGCCCGGAAAGCTATGCAGCTCAGCAAGGATGCCGGGATCTCCCCCCTCGGTTCGTTCATCCTCGGCCTGCCCGGGGAGACCCGGGAAACCATGGAAGATACCATTTCTTTCGCCCAAAGTTTGTCCATTCCCCACGGGTTCCATCTTCTTTCCCCTTTCCCGGGGACGGCGATCCGGGAGCGGGCTGCTGAATACGGGATAAAAATCCTTACCGACGATTGGTCGCTTTACGATGCGGACCATGCCGTCACCGAGACCGATGCCCTTAGCGCTGCCGAAGTCGAAAGTTTTGCCAGGACCTTCTTCCAGAACCTGGGGGCTGAGGTTGAAAAGATGAAAAAAGGAACCCTGGAGGGAACCTACAACGGACCCTACCGGGGGGAGATGGAAAAGCGGTTAGAAGTGGATTTGGCCTGGAAGCTCCTGGCGGGAGATTTGATTGAAGGACAAGGGAACATCTCAGGAGAGGACGCCTTATCGCCCGAGGAAAGAAAAGATTCCCTCCTGCCCCTGGCGCGGCGCATTGCCGGGGCCGTTACCCTGCCTCTGCCTTTTGTTGAAAGTAAACTCCGCAAGCTCGCGGCCCGAGGGCTTCTGATCTGTCATCAAACCGCCGACTCCTGTTGCTGGCAATGGAAAGAAAGTTAAAAAAACATCCACGGCTTTTAGCCTTCCCCTTCTTTTTCGGGCTATTCTTCCTTACCCTGCCCGGCCTGCTTCCTCCGCCCTCCTCGGCCAACCCCTTGCGGGAAATCCTGCCCAATGGGTTGAACGTGCTGGTCTTCGAAAAACCCGGGACTACCTCTGTTTCCGTAGATCTCTGGGTTAACGTCGGCGCCCGCTATGAGTCTTCCAAGAACAACGGCATCTCCCATTTTGTCGAGCATCTCCTTTTCAAGGGGACGTCCCAGCGGAAGGCCAAAGATATTTCCCGGGAGATCGCCGCGGTGGGGGGGCGGTTGGATGGCCTCACCCACTGGGAGTATACCCAGCTGCATATATCCCTCCTGCCCCTTAACCTTGATGTCGCCCTGGAGATTCTGGCGGACATAGCCCGGAACTCTCTCTTCTCTGAAGAAATGGTTGAAAAGGAAAGGAAAGTAATTCTCGAGGAGATTTCCCTGGGCAACATCTATCCTCCAAGTTATGTGTTGAACTTGGTCTCCCGCACCCTTTTCGCGGATGATCCCCTGGGAATGCCGATTTCCGGCACCAAAGAAATCGTCAAGATCCTCCACCGTCAGGATCTTCTGGATTTTTACCGGCGCCATTATGTCCCGAATAACGCCCTCCTCACCGTTGTCGGGAATGTAGATCCCCTGTCCACGCAGGCGATGATCCGGTCAAGATTTGAAGCCTGGCCAAAGGGAAATCAACTTCCATCTCCGCCCTCTCTTCCTTTACGTCAGAATAAATTGAAAGAAGTCCGCCAAAGAAAATTTATCGATCAGGCCATCGTAGTCGTGGCTCTCCAGACCATGGGTGTGAAAGACATAGACCGCCCTGTCTTCGAAATCATTAATTCCATTCTTGGATCGGGGGGCAATTCCCGCCTCTACCAGGAAATTCGAGAAAAAAGAGCCTTATCTTATCTGGTCGGTTCCCTGTTTCACCCCCTTTCCGACACCGGGATCTGGGCCACGTATGCGGGCACAGCACCGAAAAATATCGACCGGGTCCAATCCGTGATTTTCGAGCAAATCAAGAAAATGCAAGAAGAACCCCTGTCGCTTCGGGAACTCGATGAGATAAAAAGCTACATCCGGGGCCGCACGCTCATCCGCACCGAAAACAATTCCTCCTTGGCCGGCTTCATCGGCCCAAGACTCCTTGCAGGCACTTGGGAATTGCCCGAAGAATTTATTGCCAAAGTACAAGGAGTAACCGTCGAAGACGTGAAGCGTGTGGCCCAAACCTATCTCCGCGAAGACCATTGCAATATAATCATCCTGAAACCCTACCCGGGATTATCGCTATTCCGCGGCCTTCTTTAGC
>CAZIDC010000191.1:0-5952 GCA_964537885.1 uncultured Syntrophaceae bacterium
CCACGGCCCCGGCCATTGCCAACGCCATCTGCGACGCCATCGGAGTGCGCATCAGAGAGTTGCCCATTACGCCGCGGAAAGTTTTGGAAGCACTTAAAAAGAAAAAGTAAGTGTCAGTGTTGAGTGTCAGTTAACGACATTAATTTCTGAACCTGACACTCTTTCTCTGGAGGAACGATGAAAGCCAAAGTTCACCTGAAAGTGAACGGATACGATTATGATCTGGAAGTGGAGCCCCGCCGGACTCTCCTGGAGATCATCCGGGAGGACTTAGAGCTGACCGGGACCAAGGAAGGGTGCAGCCTGGGGGAGTGCGGGACCTGCACGGTTTTACTCGACGGGAAGCCGATCAAATCCTGCATCACCCTGGCGGTTCAGGCCAATGGCCGCGAAGTGACCACCATTGAAGGGTTGGAACAAGCTGACGGCAATCTTCATCCCCTGCAGCAGGCCTTTATCGATCACGGGGCGATCCAGTGCGGCTTCTGCACGCCGGGAATGATCCTTGCGGCCAAGGCGCTCCTGGATGAAAACCCCCGGCCTACGGAGGTAGAAGTCAGGAACGCCATCGCCGGAAACCTGTGCCGCTGCACCGGCTACCAGAAGATCGTCGAGGCCATACTGGCGGCAAGCAGCAAAACGCAAAGCGCATAGCGCAGAGCGCAGAGCGGGGAAACATGGTCCATGGTGTTTAATATTTCTTTGGTTTGACTTTTAACGCTGTGCGCCATGCGCTTTGCGTTATTTAAGGTGTTGGGGATGAAACCTTTTTCTTATTTTGAACCGACAACCCTGGAAGGGGCGCTCGACCTCCTCCAGCAATACGGAGAGCGGGCCAAAATCCTGGCCGGGGGGACAGACCTTGTCGTGCAGATGAAACAGGGGAAGATCAAACCGGAGGCGGTGATAAGCCTCTCCCGGATTCCGGGGCTCGACATCATCAAGAGCGATTCGGAGATTCGGATTGGCCCCCTGGCCCCCTTGAGCCGGATTGCCGCTCACCCGTCCTTCTCCGGTCGCTTGGCCATCTTGCGCGAAGCCGCCCTGGCCGTGGGGGATGGACAGATCCGGAATGCGGCCACCATCGGCGGGAATATCGCCAACGCCTCTCCTTCGGCGGATATGCCCCCTGCTCTCCTGGCTTTAGGGGCTAAGGTGAAACTCCGAAAGAAGGGCCGGGAAAGGGTTTTGGGCCTGGATGAATTTTGCTTGGGACCTTTCTGCACCCATCTTGAGGGAGAAGAACTGATCGCGGAGGTTTTGATCTCCCCCATTCCCGAGGGAAGCGGGGCCTACGTGTGGCTGCCCAAACGAACGGCCGTGGATGAAACCCTGGTCGGGGTGGGCGCCTGGCTTTTAACGGATCCCCGGAATAAAACCTGTTGGCGCGCTTCGTTGGCGTTGAGTTCCGTGGCCCCCGTTCCCCTGCGCTGCCAGGAGACGGAATCTTTTCTTAAGGGAAAATCTTTAAGTCAGGAGACCTTCCGCCGCGCCGGAGAGATCGCGGCTGCAGAGGCCTCTCCGAGGTCCAGGGCGGATTACCGGAGAGCCCTCGTCGCACTCCTTACCGAACAAGCCTTAGAGCAAGCTTGGAGAAGGGCTCGGTCATGATCGCCAAAGAAAAAAAATTGGAATCGGTCGGGTACTCCCCAGTGCGGCTGGATGCGCGGGAGAAGGTCACGGGCAGGACCATTTACGCCGTGGATATGAAGCTGGCCGGAATGCTTTGGGCCAAAGTGCTGCGCAGCCCGCATCCTCATGGACGGGTCCTGCGCGTCGATGCGAGCAAAGCGAAAAGCCTCCCGGGGGTAGTCGCCGTGGTGACGGGCGATGATTTCCCGGCCACCATGGGGGCCACTATTCAGGACCAGAATTTTTTGGTCCGGGACAAGGTGCGTTTCGTGGGGGATGCGGTTGCTGCCGTGGCCGCGGTCGATCTGGATACGGCCGAAGAGGCTCTCTCCCTGATCCGGGTTGAATATGAACCGCTGCGGGCGCTGCACGACCCGCTGGAAGCCATGAGGAACAGAGAAGTCTTGATCCATGAAAACCTCTTGCAATACTCTACCGCTCCGGGAATCTTTCCTGTGGCCGGGACCAACATCTGCAACCATTTCAAACTGCGCAAGGGGGACGTGGAGCGGGGCTTCAAGGAAGCCGACCTCGTTCTTGAGGACACTTACACTTCGCAAATGGTGCAGCATGCCCACTTAGAACCCCATGCCGCCATCGCCCAGGTCGACCCCTCTGGCAAAATCCTGATCTGGTCAAACACTCAGACGCCCTACTTCAACCGCAAAACTCTGGCCAAAGCTCTGAACCTTCCGTTAAATCAAGTCCGGGTCATGTGTACGGCCCTCGGCGGCGGCTTCGGGGGAAAGAGTTACCTCAAGGCCGAGCCCATAAGCGTGGCCTTAGCCCTGAAGACCCGGGGCCGCCCGGTAAAGCTGGTTTACACCCGGGAGGAGGAGTTTGGAGTGGCGCCGGTGCGCCACCCCACGATCGTCCGCTGTAAGACGGGGATGAAAAAGGATGGCACCTGGCTGGCTCAAGAGACCGAGCTCATCTTCGATACCGGAGCTTACGCCGACATCGGCCCCCGGGTTTGCCGCAATGCCGGGTTCTCGGCCGCGGGTCCTTACCAGGTTCCCAACGTGCGCATCGATTCTTACTGCGTCTACACCAACAACCCCATCGGGGGGGCCTTTCGGGGGTTTGGGATTCCCCAGATGACCTGGGCCATTGAATCCCATTTAGATATGATGGCCGGGAGGCTGGGTATTGACCCGGTTGAACTGCGCCTGAAGAATGCCTCAGAGGAAGGATCGATCTCCATAACGGGGCAGGTGCTCCACAGCGTAGGCCTCAAAGAAACCATCCGCCAGGCGGCCGAGAAGATCGGCTGGGGAGAAAGACAGGAACCTTGCCGGGGCAAAGGGATCGCCTGTATGCACAAATCCACAGTGACTCCTTCCTCGTCATCCGCTTTTGTGAAATTGAACGAGGATGCTTCGGTTACTTTGCTCTGCAGTGCCGTAGAGATGGGGCAAGGAGCCATAACCGCTCTGGCTCAGATTGCCGCTGAAGAGCTGGGCCTTCCCGTGGAAAAGATCTCCGTGGTCCGTCCGGATACGGATGTGACGCCCTACGACATGGCTTCGGTCTCCAGCCGCTCTACTTTTTTCGCGGGGAATGCCGTGCGCCGGGCGGCGGCCGATGCCCGGGAGCAGCTTTTCCAAATTGCTTCTGAAATCCTGGAAGCGAATCCCAAAGACATGGTAATGGAAGGCGGCAAAGTAATGGTTCGGGGGGTTCCGGAGAAAGCCATTCCTGTCGCTGAACTGCCCCTGGGAGAGGCTTTCTACGTGGGAGTGAAAGGGGGGCGGGGGAGAGGCCGGCCGGTTTTGGGCCGCGGGTCTTTCACGGTGGAGGATGCGACCCCGCTCGACCGCGAGACCGGCCAGGGAAAGAACCCCAGTGCTTTTTGGATGTACGCGACCCAGGCCGCTGAAGTAGAAGTGGACCCTCGATCCGGAAGAGTGAAGATTCTGCGGATTTCCTCAGCCCACGATGTGGGCAAATCCATCCATCCCATCTCGATTGAAGGACAGATTCAGGGCGCCCTGGTAATGGGAGTGGGGACGGCCATCTTTGAAAACATGGAACTTGAGGACGGCAAAGTCAAGAATCCCAACTTTGCCGAATATAAGCTCCCTTCAGCCCTGGATGCTCCGGAGATGATTCCCATTATCGTTGAGGAACCGCACGCCCAGGGTCCTTTTGGGGCCAAAGGACTGGGGGAACCGGCGCTGGCCCCTACGGCGGCCGCCATTGCCAACGCTATCTATGCGGCTGTCGGAGTACGGATCAAAAATCTGCCCATCACTCCGGAAAAGATTCTGGAAGGGCTGCGGGAGAAGGACAGCCGGTGAAAAAAAGGGATGTTAGAACGCCGGACTATCTGATGGGCTTTCGCCGGGCCCTTTTCCAGGGAGCGGGGTTTAGTAAGGCCTCTTTGGAAAGGCCCCTCATTGGCGTGGTCAATAGCTGGGGCGAGATCAGCCCGGCCACGCGGCATATGCCAGCCCTCACCCGGGCCGCCAAGGAGGGAGTCAAGAGCGCCGGGGGAACGCCGGTGGAGTTTGTCCTTTCCGGCCTTTGCGATGGAACCTGCGCCGGCACACCCGGGGCCAACATTTTCAACATGGCCTGGAGAGAAATTGCCGTGGCCTACATTGAAACGGTGGCCGAAGCCAACCTGTTTGACGGGATGGTCTTCCTGCCGGTCTGCGATGAAGTGGCGCCGGCCCACTTGATGGCCGCGGCCCGGTTAAATTTACCATCGATCTTAGTCTGCGGGGGCACGATGCTGCCGGCCATGATTGGCAACCGGGAGGTCTGGGCCGGCGAGGCCACGGCAGCCTTTGCCGACCTGAAGAGCGGTAAAATCTCCATGGAGGTGTATGAAGAAATCGAAAAATTGTGCTGCACCGGCGCGGGGGCCTGCGGGGTCATGGGGACGGGAAATACCATGCAGGTCTTTGCCGAAGCCATCGGCATGACCCTTCCGGGAAACGGAACCCTGGCCGGGGTAGATCCGGCTTTAGAACAAATGGCCTTCCGGTCGGGAGCTCAGGTCATGGAACTCCTGCGGGAAAATATCCGGCCGCGGGATATTTTGACCCGCGAGGCTTTTGAGAATGCCATCCGGGTCATCCTCACCCTGGGAGGCTCCACCTGCGCCATTTTTCATGCCATCGCCCTATCCCATGAGGCTGAAATTCCCCTGGATCTTTCGATCTTCGAAGAAATGAGCCGGACAACCCCCTCTATCGGGAACGTCCAGCCCAGCGGGACCTATCCGGTAAAAGCCCTGGACGAAGCGGGGGGAATTCCGGCGGTGATGAAGGAGCTTGCCCCGCTTTTGCATCTCGACCCGCTGACGGTTACCGGCCGGAACCTTGGGGAAAATATAAGCGGAGCGGAAGTTTTGAACCGGGAGGTGATCCGGTCTCTTCATCAGCCCCTGCATGTCGAGGGAGGGGTTGCTATTCTCCGGGGATCGCTGGCCCCGCAGAGTGCCGTTGTCAAACACGTGGCGGTCTTGCCGGAGATGCAGGTGCACCAGGGGCCGGCCAGGGTCTATGATTCGGAAGAGGCAGCGGGGACAGCCATCCTTGAGGGCAAAATCTTCCCCGGGGATATTATCGTGGTGCGTTTTGCCGGCCCCAAAGGGGGGCCGGGCATGCCCTGTCTTTACGGATCCCTCTGGCTCCTCAAGGCCCGCGGGCTGGAGGGGAGTGTGGCCCTGATTACCGACGGGAGACTTTCCGGGACGATCCGGGGTGCGGCCATCGGCCATGTTTCTCCCGAGGCTGCCGAGGGAGGTCCCATGGCCCTTTTGCAGGATGGGGACCCCATTCGCATCGACATCCCCGGGCGGAGGCTGGATTTGCTCGTGCCCGAGAAAGAATTGAAAGAGCGCCGCCGGCGCTGGACTCCGCCGCCGGGGAAGGCTAAAAAGGGATTTATGTCCCTTTATGCCAAGCTCGTCTCTTCCGCCCATGAAGGAGCCTATTTAAAGGCATAGCGCATAGCAAATAACGCAGAAGGCATAGCGCACATAACGCATAGCGCAGGGCGCATAGAGCATAGCGTAAAAGGCATAGAGCAAAGAACAGGAACATAGCCGCATTGAGTTAGAAAAAAAGAGATTTAACGCCTTGCTCTATGCTGTTAGTTATTTAAGGAGGGAGAGTTTAACATGGCAGACTTAAGAACAGATTTTTTAGGCGTGAAGTTTAAAAACCCCGTGCTGGCCGCCTCGGCCGAGCCGACACTCTCTGCCGAAAATATGAAACGGGTCATTGCCACAGGTGCGGGCGGACTTGTGGCCAAAACCGTTACAGATTCCGAAGCCATGAGACGCCTGACTAAAATGTCCAAATGGCG
>CAZIDC010000192.1:0-5914 GCA_964537885.1 uncultured Syntrophaceae bacterium
GCAACGGCGACAAAGGGTACAGCGGTAGGACAGCTCGGCGAGGCGGGCGATCGTGGTCCAGTTCAGGTCGATATCGCCATTCCACTTGGCCAGGAACTTCCCGCCGGGCTTTAGGTACTTCTTGTAAATACGGCGGAGAACCTCCGATCGAAAAGTCGGACGGTAAATCTCCTGCCGGCCACTCATTTCAAAAACCGGGCAGGCATCGGAGCAGGTTTGACACCTGGCGCAATACTCCATGGAGAGCAAAAGGGGCTGGAGAAAAGTCCAGTTGTTCTCCTTCTCAAAAAGCTTGCGCAAGCCCGAGAGGAAGGCCTGGATATATTTCTCCTCCTCCTCCTTGCTTTTTGGCTTGGGAATCCCGATGGCGATGGTGTCGTCGAGAGAAGTTTCAACGGCCGCTACCCTTTCCGGCTTCAGTTCTGAAATGGTAACATTGTTGAAATCCTCATAGGGCGGCGGTAAGGGGACGAGTTCACCGGGCTCAATATGAACCAACCGCTTGGAGGGCTTGGAAATATCCGATGGCTTTAAATTCTTATTCATTTTTTCTCCTTCGGTCCCGAGGTCGCCAGGTCAACCCAGGTTTTTGCGCCATCTCCGGCTATATGAGGCGCGGCCCAGGTTGGTTTGAAACCAAGGTTTTTCAGAATGGCTGCTTCGATCTTGCTTCCTTTCAAGTTGGGTTCATCCTCCCAGCGCACCTTGTGATACATAAAATACTTCATGAACATATGAGACATATGGGTCAAGGGGATATAAGCCGTCAACAGAGAGGCGAGCACAATGGTCAACCCGCCGAGGGAACTCCTGCCTGGTCCGGCCTGTCCGCTGAAGGTGAGCAGGCTGTAAATATATGCCCGGGCCCCATCGAAAGCGTGGTCGACGAACAGCCAAGCCAGGAGGGCGACCACAAAAAAGAACAGCAGGAAAACCAGATTGAAATAATCTGCGAAAGAAGAATATTTCTTCATTTCCGGGTCGGAGAGCCTGCGCAAAAATAATCCAGCCACCCCGAGGGTTCCCAGAGTCAACCCGATAAACCCAACGAGAATCGTCAGGTAGTAAAGGAACAAACTGATTCCCCCGCCTTCGGGGCCAATCTCAGCCCCGGCGATCATCCCCATGGCGCCGATCAAAATAAGGACAAAAGTTCCGATCCCCATATACAGGCCGAAATGAAAGGGAAAGGAGATCCACCATAGCTTGCGGTTTTCCTCCCAGAGTCCCCGGAGCAGCAAAATCTCGGGGATCATGTATTTGGCTTCATTGAATAGGGAACTATGGCGCTTCTTTTCCCACCAGTTCGATTCCTCCATGTAGGATCCGCCATAACGGGCCTTCTCCCCTGCTTCATGTTTCACAGGATAAAGCTCCCACCTCAGGTGAAGCGGCATCTTGAATTGTTGGATAAGCCGACCCACTGCCCCAAGAATAAAGACGGCCAAACAAAGATAACTAAGAAGGTTCAAACTCATTGTTTTTTCTCCTCTTAAAAGAATTACACAATCCTGCCGAAGAATCGTTCGCCGCCATCAGTGATCATCGACAACCTGACGGTATAAACGGCAGGGAGAAACGGATGGACTCAAGAAGTAAGCTTCCTGATTAGCTCCAGAATTTCTTCCTGGTTAATCGGCTTGGAGAGATACCCCTCCGGGGGGGGCACTTGCCGGCGGGTGGAAATGAACTTCTGGAAATCCCCCGATACGCCCGTGACGATGAGGATCGGAATTTTCTTCCAGCGGGGGTCCTCTTTGATCTCCCGGTATAACTTGACCCCGGATTTTTCCGGCATGGAGACATCCAGGGTGATCAAGTCCGGCAAGCTGGCCTTAAGCTTGGCCAGAGCTTCCTCTCCATCTTTGGCTAAAATCGTGGCATAGCCGTGGTCTTCCAGCAGAGTGGAAAGGTAGGTTAGAACATCCGGCTCGTCGTCAACAATCAAGATTGTCTTCTGGCTAACCATGGAACCTCCGTTACGAAGGATTAAGTACCTTAAATGAAGTTGCTGGATGGGCAGGCCGCTTCCTGGGTAACTTTACCTTAAAGCAGGTCCCTTGACCCACCACAGATTCTAACTGGATACTGCCCCCATGAGCTTGGGCGATCTTGTTGGAGATGAAGAGTCCCAGGCCGGTGCCCTCCGCCCCCTTGGAGGAGAAGAAGAGGCTGAAAGCTTTCTCCCGGGTCTCCTGCTCCATGCCGTTTCCGTCATCGCCAATTTCAAACTCAATGTGTTCGGGATAGCCTTTGAGTCCCACCGTGACCCGATGGGAACTCTTTTTCTTGTCCACCCGACAGGCGTCCAGCGAGTTTTCCATCAAGTTGACCAGAAGCGAGCGGACGGCTTTCGGATCGGCTTCAAACTCGCCGGCCGCTTGATCAAACTTGCGTTGGATTTCGACCTCATCTTCCCGGGCTTTGGCTTGCAGGACTTCGCAGACTTCTTCGGCCATGGCCAGAGCCGAAATGAATTCCCAGTTTGGTTCCCGGTCCTTGGCGTAATAAAGGATGTCTAAGACCATGCTCCGGATCCGGGCGACGTTGCGTTCCACCATTTTCCAGCCCTGCTTGAGGCGGTCGGGCTTGTTTTTCTCCAGGGCGGAGTTGACGAGATAAATGCCGCCGTCCAGTCCGGTGAGCAGCCCCTTGATCCCGTGGGAAATGGTGCTGATCAGAAGCCCGAGGGAGGTAAGCTGGGATTGGAGCTGGCGGATGTAAGAGATGTTGGTGCTCATCTCCATCACGCTTTGGATCTGGCCCTCCGCATTGCGAATGGGCGAAGTATAGACCAAGACATTGACCTGCTCGCCCGCCCGGGAGGTGACCACCTCCTCGCTCTGGTGAACCTCTCCATCTTGAAAAGTCTGTTGGACCATGCAGGGCATGCATTCTTCGGTGCGATGCTTATATACCTGATAGCAATTGCAGCCGAGAAAGCTCCCGAAATCCTCGGTGAAGCGGCGATTGGCCTCCAGGATGCGCAGGTCGCGGTCCTGGATCGAGATGTAGCAGGGCACCTCCTCGAAGAGCTGACGGTAGCGCTCCTTGCTCTGCCGGAGCTGATCCTGCAAGAGCTTGATTTCGGTAACATCCGTGGCCATTTCCATCACGGCCGTGATTTCGCCGCTCTCGTTGCGGATGGGCGTGGTGTAAACAATCACCGGCACCTCATTCCCCGAGAGATTTTTAACCCGCTTCTCAATGCCATGGCGTTGGCCATCCCGGAAGGTCTGTTCCGCCGGGCACTCTTCGCATTTCTCCGAACTGTGGGCATAGATCTGATAGCAATAGCGACCCTCAAAATCCCCAAAATCCTTCCGGAACCGCTTGTTGGCCTCGACAATTAGGAAATGGCGATCCAGGATCACGAGGTAGGCGGGCATATCCTCAAAATACTGTTTATAGGGCAAATCCATTGCTATCTCCGTCCCCGATAACCCCCCCGGATATCAATTGTGGTGGGGAACTTCGAGAATTTTCCGGACGTTGAACAGCAAATCCTCTTCTTTGATCGGCTTATCCATATATCCTTCCGGCGGCCGAACGGGCCGGTCATAAATCAGGCGGCGGAGTTCGGGTTTGCCGGTAATGATGCAGACCGGGATAGCCGAAAGCCCCGGGTCTTTCCTCAAAGCTTCAAAAATCTGGCCGCCGTCGCGCCCGGGCATGGAGATATCCAGGGTGATCAGGTCGGGTTTTTCCTTGCGGGCTAAGTCCAAAGCCTGGTCCCCACCTGTGGCTTGGACTACCGTAGCCCCATTATCTTCGAGGACCGCGCTGAGGAAGGTCAGTATATCGGGCTCATCGTCCACCACCAGAATCCTGTACCCCTTGAGGGTGAGGGCTTCAAGCGGCTTCTCGACGGGGACCGCCACTCTTTTCTCTACTATAATTGCATTGGCCACTAAGTTGACGAGCTGGGTGACCTCCATGCCCAGTTTGTAATGCCGGATCAAGTCCGACAGGCCGTCCACGCAGTTGTGGCAGGAGGTGACTACAACCTTGGTGCCGGTGGCTTGAAGTTGGTCCGCTTTGATTTTAGCGGATTTCAAGCGCTGGGGGGTGTATTCCGACATGGACATGGCCCCCCCGCCGCCTGTACAGCAATAATTTTCAGCCCGGTTGGGATACATTTCCCGGAAGTCCGTGACTACCAGGTTGAGCAGCTCCCTCGGCTCCTCGAAGAGCCCGCAGCTGCGGGCGTTGTTGCAGGAATCGTGGAAGGTAACCGGAGTCGTGTTCTTGGTCTTATCCACCTTGATCCGCCCTTCCTTGATGTAGCGGAGCATGGTGATCACCGAGCTCTCCATCACAAAGGGAATATCCATGCCCGCCCAGTTCGGCCCCTCGCATCGCGTAGACCGGTAACCATGGCCGCACTCGGAGACCACAAGTTTCTTCCCCCGGAGCTCGATCACTTTCTCGTATAGCCTGCGGGCCACGCCGCCGCCCAGCTCATCGTCTCCCGAGAAGAGGCCGAAGTTGGTCATGTCCCACTCCTCGCTGGGCATGGTCCAGTTCTCTTTGGCGCAGTAAAAAATCTTGGCCGCGTCGGCAATGGAGCGGGGATCATACTTGACTTCGCGGGGGTTGATGGCGTAAACCACATCGGCGTCCATTTTGTCGATCGGGATCCTGCTCGCCGGATCTTCCACTTCTTTCTCCAGCTCCTCGGACATCCAGTCCAGCGTATCTAAGTAATCTTCCTTGAGCACGCCCATCTGGTTGCCGATCTCCCACTGGTCTTTGCTGACCACGGCCACGCCCTCAGGCATGACGCCTACCGAGACTAAAGCCCCCCGCATCATCCGGTTGAAAATCGCGAAATCGACGCCCATCGGACAGTTCACCGAGCACCGCCGGCAGTTCGTGCATTTTCCAAAAACGACATCTTTGAGCTTTTCCAAATCCTCATCCGTATGGAGGTCTTCCGCATGGACCCACCAGGGAAAGACCCGGCCTGTCCAGTCAAAGTTGCGCTTGAAGAGTTTGCGGATTTGATCCGCCTTGTAAGCCGGGGCGTAGGTGGGGTCGTCCGGATTGGCCAGGACGTAATGGCACGATTCGGTGCACATCCCGCAGTGAACACAGGCAACGAGCGAAGCCACCATCTGGCGGGTGAGCTTTTTCTTCATCCGCTCCAATACTTTTTCTACCTTGTAAGATCTTTTCCTTGTTGACATCAGTCGCTCCTGAGCATTCTTAATCTAAGTGGTTAACTTTTCGACGGCTTCGGCTGGGGGCTGTGTTTCAGGGGATAAACGCCCCGGTGCCCCATGGTCCGGCCGAAATAAAAACGGGTAAAAGGGTAGTAGAGGTAATGCGAGATCTTGCTGAAAGGCACATAGATCAGGAAGAAGGCGGTCATAAAAAAGTAGATGAGCAGAGGCCCTTCGCCTTGGTCCGGCCGGTTGGGGGCGGCCCAGATGGCCGAAAAGAAAAATACCGTTAAAAGCAGCAGGGAAAAGATGTCGTCCGGCGTGCTGATCAGGCGCATCACTGGATGGGTAAAGCGGCGGTAGAGGCGGTAGCAGCCGACTACGCAGGCCGCCGCCAATATGACCTGAAAACTCAGCACCACTAAAGGAGGTTCCATCAACTGGGGAGCATAGGGAATCAAAAAGGACATCCCGATCGCAACCGCTGCCCCTAAGTGAAAAATTACAAACTGCACGTAGAAGAAGAACTTCTTACGCGTGCTTTCCATGGCCCAGGGCATGGCAATGTTGAACAAAGAGTAGATGGCCCCTTTGGCCGGGTCGGTATCCGCTGGACCGGTTGGAGCCTGACGATCTCGGGTGGCCCTGTAGCGCAAAACCCAGCGAATCCTTAGGATATAAACCAGCCCCATAAAACCCAGGGCCACTAACTGGAGATCATCCTCGGCAAAGCGGAGCAGCTCGCTCAT
>CAZIDC010000193.1:0-5907 GCA_964537885.1 uncultured Syntrophaceae bacterium
AAGGAGGAAACATGGGGGAACAAGCGCTGGGGGGCTATATGGGAAAGGTTCTGCGGGTGGATTTGACCCGGGGGGTGATCAAGGAAGAACCGTTGGAGAGGGAGCTGGTGGAGAATTATGTCGGGGGCACGGGTCTGGGAACTGAGTATCTGTACCGAGAGGTTCCTCCCGGGGTAAGCTGGGATGACCCGGAAAATCGCATTATTATGGCCTCGGGTCCGTTGGGGGGAACGACGGTGTCGGGGACGGGGACGTTTTCTTTGGTGACCAAGGGGCCGATGACGAACTTAGCCGTTTCAACGCAGGCCAATGGCTTTTGGGGAGCGTTTCTCAAATTCGCAGGGTATGACGCAGTAATTATCCAGGGACGAGCGGATCGTTGGAAGTATCTTTTTATAGGCGGGGGAAAGGTAGAGTTAAGGGATGCCTCGGCCCTGGTGGGCAAGGACACTTGGGAGACAGAGGAAATACTCCGTCGGGATCTTGGGGCAGGTCAGAGGGTGAGTGTATTTGGGATCGGGCCTGCGGGGGAAAAACTGGTTCGTTTTGCGGTTGTGGCGGGGGATCAGGGGCACGTTGCCTCGAAGAATGGGTGCGGTTGCGTGATGGGTTCTAAGCGTCTGAAGGCCATTGCGATTTCCCGCGAGCAGGGTCCTGTTCCGATATACGACCAGAGTCTTTTGGCGGAGAAGGTTAAGGCGTTGGATTTGGATGCGAAAGAAAATCGCGGAGGCCAGATATACAAATGGGGAACTGGAGGAGGTTTTTCCGGTCATGCCCTGGCCGGGAGTCTCCCGATTCGCAATTACACGACGAATATTTTCCCTGAACATGAGAAGATGGGCGGACAGTATATCCGGAGTCACTTCGAGTACCGGAACAAGCCCTGTTGGGCTTGCAGGCTCATGCATACGAAGTACATGAAGGTTACGGAAGGGGTATATGCCGGCTCTGAAGGAGAAGAACCGGAGTATGAATGTCTGGCCGCCTGGGGACCCGTAATCGGGAATACAGATCCCGGTGCGGTAATCGTGCTTTCCGATTTGACGGATCGGTTGGGGATGGACGTAAACGAGGCGGGTTGGACCATTGGTTGGGTGATGGAATGTTATGAGAAAGGGATCCTCAGCCGCGGGGATCTGGATGGCTTGGAAATGAGATGGGGGAATGTGGAGGCTGTGCGGGAGATGTTGAAGAAGATCAGTCGGCGGGAGGGGATTGGAGACCTTTTAGCGGAAGGGGTGAAGCGGGCATCGGAAAAGGTAGGCGGCGAGGCGGCCAAGATGGGGGTATACGTTCACAAAGGTGCGACACCCAGAGGGCATGATCACCGGGCCATATGGGCGGAGATGTTGGATACTTGTGTTTCGGCCACAGGCACCATTCAGTCTGTATCGCGCATGGTTCCGCTTCCGGTTTTGGGTCATCCGCCGGCGAGCAATCCCTTTTCTCCGTGGGAAGTGGCCGGGGCGAATGCCAAAGCAGATGGTTGGTATGTGTTTTTAGATTGTCTGGGGATTTGCCGGTTTACAGCCACGGATCCGAGGTTGACCCTGGATTGTGTGAATGCGGTGACGGGGAGAGGACTGACGATATCGGAAGCCCTGATGATTGGGCGGCGCATTATAAACCAGCTGCGGGTGTTTAATTTCCGGCATGGGTTGGATCCTGCTTTAGAGGTCCCTTCGGCTCGTTATGGGTCTGCACCGGCGGATGGGCCTGCGAAGGGGACGGCCATCGGGCCTCATTTTGAGTGGATGAAGAGGTTTTATTTTGAGCTGATGGGATGGGATCCGGAGACGGGCAGGCCGTTACCGCACACGCTCAAATCGCTGGGTCTGGAAAAGCTTATTGAGGGATTTTGAGGATCGAATCGGCGCGAGTTCTTATGGAGATGGGGAAGGTCAGATTGCAGTTTTGGATGGCGGGTCCCCCCGGGGGGACCCAGTCGGGCTCGATGATGATGGAGGAGGAGATCCAGGAGGGTGAGTCTTTGCGCAGCCTATTGAATCGCCTTGCGGGACGACTCCCTCAGCTCCCTGGCCCCATCTTTGATCCCGAAACGCAGACCTTATCGAGTGAAGTGGCGGTGGTGTTCAATGATCACCTCAATCATTTTTCCCAAGGACTGGAGACCAAGCTTAAGGACGGAGATCGCATTTTCATTTTCCCCTATTTGGCTGGGGGATAGGAAAACGGATTGATTGTCCTGCGGGGTGCGGGGAAGGAGGAATGTCGATGGCCGTTCCATTTTGGGAAATCCTGAATCGCTCTAAGAGCGGGCCGATCGTCGAAGAGAAGCAGTATGACCTGGCCCTGTTCAAAAAGACCCAGGAGCTGCAGAAGAAATACGGCATCAAATACGACCCTGCCAGGACCGTGGATGTGGAAGGCGTCATGGCCGACCGGATCTATGCCGCGGGGATGGAACTCTTTCTCGACCTCGGCACCTATTGTGCGACGACCAAACGGGTGATCAAGGTTTCCGAAGGAGAATTGAGGGAGGAGATCCTGTCGCGCCCGGAGGCGGTGGAAATGGGCCAGGGCCGGGACCGGGTAAAGATGGTCCACCGTGAAGTGGGCGGGCCGCAAGAGCCCATCGTGATTGCCGGGATCCAGACCATACCCTTCAGCGATGAGGAGATGATGTTCAAGATCAGCAGGGGTTGCGCCATGGATCGATGCGTGGATGGTATCTGGGGGGGGATCCTGTTGCAGATCGACGGTAGGTACGACGTCGTCGCCGGCTCGCCGTCAGAAATCTACCAATACCGGAAAACGGTGGAGATCCTGCGACGGGCCATCGACGCGGCCGGACGGCCCGGTATGATCATCTTCAACAATGCGCCCACCAGCATCGCCACGATTGCCATGTTCGATGAGGCGGTGGGCCTTCGCCGGACCGACTCTATGGAAGTGACCGGTATGTCGGAATTGAAGGTCGCCTACGACGACCTGAACCGAACGGCCTTTGCGTTGGCCTACGGAGTCCCGATTCACGGAGCCCACAGCTCGACCATCGGGGGATTTTCGGGGAACCCGGAAGGGGCCGCGATCGCTGCGGTCGCCGGGAGCCTGCAGTTAATTGCCGTGCAGAAAGCCGAGAGCTTCCGCTGCGGGGTAACCGACTCCCGCATTAAAAGCCGGGTCTCGAGGGCCCAGTTATGGGCGGCGGGGACGGCGATCCAGGGTTTGAGCCGTAATGCCAAGCTCATCATAGATGGCAGCATCGGGGACCATCCGGCCGCGGGGCCCGGCACCAAGCAGTACCTCTACGAAGCGGCCGCAGGCTTTATCGTCTCGACGGTCATGGGGGCGCATTCGACCGGGGGGACGAGGAAGTTCGTCGTAGGGAACGTGCCCAATTATGGCACCCCGTTGGAATCCCGCTGGATGGGGGAGGTCTGCAAAGGCGCGACCGGTATGAGTTGCGTCCAGGCGGAGCCTCTAATAGAATACCTCCTGGATAAATACGAAGACAAACTCAAAGATGCCCCGGCCGGAGAAACCTTTGAGAAGCTTTACGACCGGGAAAAACTGGAACCGATTCCTTCCTACCAAAAACTCTATGATGAGGTCAAACAGGAGCTGCGGGAGAGAGGGCTTCCCTTCCGGGAAAAGGAGTAGAGGATGGACCAGGCATACGCGCCCCAGGAGGAAAAAGAATTGTTGGAGTCATTGAAGGCGGCGATCGTGGAAATCGATGCCGACCGGGCTAAGGAGGCCGCCCAGAAGATTATTGCCGCGGGCATCGACCCCCGTAAGGCCATCAACTATTCGATCAAGGAAGCGGCGGATACGGTTGGCCAGAAGTTCGACTGCGGGGATCTCTTCCTGGCCCATCTGGTAATGGTCGGGGACCTTATGGATGAAGTCAGCACCATTCTCGAAAAAAACATTCCCTCCGATCAACTGGTGAAAAAGAAGGTCATCGTCATTGCCACGGTGCAGGGAGACGTGCACAGCGTGGGAAAAAATCTTGTCGCCGTCGTCCTGCGGGCCGGGGGCTTTGAAGTCCATGATATGGGGGTGGATGTGGCGAGCTCGCTCATCATTCAGAAGGCCAGGGAGGTCAAGGCGGATATGATCGCCCTTTCGTCGCTGCTCACCACGACGATGCCGTACCAGAAGGAGGTCATCGACGACCTCGCGAGCATGGGCCTGCGGGGTCAATTCCGAATTATGATCGGGGGCGGCCCGGTGACTAAGGAATATGCGGTCAAAATCGGTGCCGACGGGTACGGCAAGGATGCTTTTGAAGCGGCTGAAGAAGCGAAGAAACTGCTCGCCTGATGGCGCAAGAGAAAGAAAAGATTGGCCATGATTAGCTTACTTGATATTGCCGAAAGAACCCACACGGGAGAGAAGGTGGACGACAAAAACTGGGACATGGGCCTTTTCCAGAAGATCAGCGAATTGGTTAAAAGATATGATATAAAATTCCCGGGCGGCCACACTTTCATCAACACCGACGATTCCCTCGTCGAGAGGGCCTTTGCGGCGGGACTGGAATGCCTCGAGGTTCTCGGGATCTTCTGCCTTACCACCAAAAGGCGGGTCCGGCTGAGTCGCGACGAGATCCTGACGGCCATCCGCGATGGACCCCGGGAAATTCTGATGGGTGAGGGGCGCGACCAGCGGGTGTGGAAGCAGCGGAAGATTGAGGGAAAGGAGAGACTCAACGTCTGCCCCGGCCACCATACGCCCTACACCGAGGAGCTTGCGCCGCTGGTGGTCAAGAATTTTGCCCAGATCCCGCGTGCCGACTTTATCGAGGGTTTTAACTTTACGAAAGTGGATGGCCGCGAAATCATCGGACCCCCGCTGGAAGTCTATGCCTCCCGCCGCCAGTTAGGCTGGATGCGCGAAGGGGTCCGCAAGGCGGGCCGGCCGGGTCTGGCGGTGGTTTATTACCCGATCAATACCCGGGCCGAAGATTTGATCTGCGTCATGGACCCGGATTATGGATTGCGCCGGAGCGATGGTATCCTGCTTTCTCTTTTGCCGGATCTGAAGATGGAAGAGGATATGCTTTCAGCGGCAATCGTTTACGAAGAATACGGCAGCTTCAAGCTCAGCGGCAGTTTTGCGATGGCCGGAGGGTTCTGCGGCGGTGTCGAGGGGGCCATTGTCGAAGGGATCGCCAAGCCTCTGGCGGCTATGATCGCCTACCGGGACTATATTCACTACACCGGGGTCGAGCACATCCACATGCTGAACGCGCGCCAGATCTTAATGCCCGGGGTAAACTGGGCACGGTCGGTGGTCAACCAGGCGCTGAACCGCTTTACCAACACAATCTGCATGCGGTGGATCATCCCCACCTCCGGGCCGGGGACGGAGCTCAACCTGCTGGAAATCGCCATGCAGAGCCTGGAGGCCCCGATCAACGGCATGAACCTCTACGCCCCCCGTCATTGCCGCACGACCGTCAACCACGGGCAAACCCCGCTCGAAGCGGAATGGATGATTGAGGTGTCCGATGCCGTAATCGATGGGGGGATCGACCGCCAGGGCGGCAACGAACTCCTTCGTAGGATCGCCCAACGCCTGGAGGGAGAAAAACCGGCTCAGGGGTATGACATTACCGATTGCTACGACCTGAGTTACCATAAACCCCGGCCGGAATACGAACGGATCTATTTCCAGGTAAAAAAGCAACTGAACGAGATAGGGCTAAAACTGTCGTAAACTGTTACTTGTAGGACGCAGATATACGCAGATTCACAGGATTTCATAAAAGAGCAAAAAGATGGCATTCATTCAAATTCTCCTTATTGGTTCTCGGGTTGTTTCTCTTGAGGAAAGGTTTTTACGAACCCAAAGTTTTTCATCTTTTCTCCCTCCTCTGCATCTCATTAGGCAACGAAATCAGGGGGGACTTCCCGCAGGCGGGCAACATCCCGG
>CAZIDC010000194.1:0-5887 GCA_964537885.1 uncultured Syntrophaceae bacterium
AGCGCCTTTTACCCGGCCATCCCCATTTTGACTTTTTGCGAGTCCATCCTCTATTCCTTAGAAAACGCCTTTCTGTATAATTCCACAATTTCTTCCTGGGTCGCTTGCCGGGGATTGTTTCCGGGACTTCCGCTGGCGATGGCATCAGCCGCCATCTGTTCCACTACGGAATTGAACTTCTTTTCCTCTACTCCCAGTTCCTTTAGGGTGGGGACTTTTAAATCCCGATTCAATCTCTCCACTGCGCCGGCAGTTAGATAGGCCGCGTCCAGGACGGACAGCCCCCCGGTAATTTCCCCCATGGCCCCGGCGATCTCGGCGTAACGCTGCGGATTGCCGGGGATGCTGAACTCGATCACCAGGGGAAGCAAGGCCGCATTCGACACCCCGTGAGGAACGTGGAAATACGCCCCGATCGGCCGGGCCATCCCGTGTACCAAAGCCACGGAAGAGTTGGAAAAGGCGAGGCCCGCCTGCAGAGCGCCGATCGCCATATGGGTCCTGGCTTCAAGGTTATCCGCATTGGACCAGGCCTGCCGCAGATTTCCGGCAATGACCCGGATGGCCTGAAGGGCTAAGGTGTCAGTGATGGGCTGGGCTTTTACTGAAACATACGCTTCGATAGCATGGGTCAGGGCGTCAAGGCCTGTAGCCGCCGTGATGGACCGGGGCATGGCCAGGGTCATTAGAGGATCAACCAGGGCCACCCGCGGCATGATATGGGGGCTGGAGATCAACATCTTAACGTCCCTGGTAGTGTCGGTAATGATGGTGAATTGAGTGACCTCGCTGCCCGTTCCGGCGGTGGTGGGGATGGCAATCAGGGGAGCGCCCGGGCGGGGAATCCGGTTCGCTCCGGCAAAGTCGCTCATCTTTCCAGGGTTGTTGGCCAGGGCCGCTATGGACTTGGCCGCATCTATGGGGCTGCCCCCTCCTACGGCGACCAGGAAATCCGCCTGGGTTTCCCGGTAAATGTTCAGGCCTTCCGCCGAATGATCCATGGTAGGTTCATTCATAACATTGTTGTAACCAGCAAAAGGAATACCGGCCATTTCCAGGGAATTTTTGACATCATTGAGAAGGCCAAATTTTTCCAGATTGCGATCGGTAACAATCAACGCCTTTTTCCCGATTCCTTTGGCAAAGGAACCCGCCTCTTTGGCGGCGCCGGGGCCATTAACAATAACGGACGGGGCCTTGAATTGATAGGTTTGGGTCATCATCTTTTCATCCTCCCCTCATTTGAATTTCCTGAATCCCTGGAGTTTTTACTTAGCCATTCGTATAGCAAAAACATTCCCTTCCGTCAACGATTTACCAATCCTCGCTGTAACCCTTCAGTCACGAGTGGCTATGACAGGAATATCGGATGAACCAACCCTGGCAGAGATTCTGTTTTGGCCGGGGGACCAGGCCAGTACGCGCCGGAAGCATCGGCTGGGATATCCCTGTTCATGGTGTACTCACTGAACCTCCGCCGGAGGAGGCGGAAGGCGTCAGCCCCGCCCCATCCACGGAGAAATCAGCGCCTCATGATTCCAAGCGGAATGGACTGGCCCCCCGGCCATGGGCGCCCTTGGCCTTTACGCCGAACCTTTCCTCCTCCGACCTTGGCCACCCACCCGTGACTGAAGGGTTACGGGGAATTGATCTTTAACCTTTCCCTCGTTGGGAAAACCTGCTATTCTTTAAAAAAGAAGGGCCTGGTGAGGATAACCGATGAGGCAGCGGGAAAGGAGTTTCACCTACGAGAAGGGAACTCGCTTTGCGGTAACCCCCGATGGTCTCTTTTACTGCCCCGAAGAAAGGGAACAAGGGAAAAAGTACCATTGCCCTGATTGTCATTTCTGCCAATGGTGTTCTGATTCACGGTGCACGCTTTGTCGCCCCCGGGAACGGAACACCCAGAAAAGAAAAGTCCATTCTCGCTGAAAACCACGCCTTCACAATTTTTTCTCCTTTTCCTCGTGTAGAACACTATCTACATAATTTTCGGCCCCCCTCCTCCGAGCTTGATAGGAACTTTTTTTTGCTGTATGATTCTTGGACCCATCCTGAAGGATTATTATGAGGTTTATCGAATACTTGATCGGAATTGCCAGTGATGGACTCCCAACCCAAAAAGGGTTTCAATCCCAACCCTTGTATATCTTTTTAAATATAGCCATTCCTGTCCTTATCGGATTGCTCATGGGATGGATCATCAAACTGGTCGAAAAGTTTCTTGTAATTAAAAAGAGGAGAGGAAACTGATTCATGGAAAAGGCCCTTCCCCTGTTTCCGGTTGTAGAGTACTGGGCCCGCTTCCAGGGAATCGACTATCAAATAAATAATATCAGTCTAATTGCCCTGGGCCTTGTCGTCGGCATTATGACAGGCTTTTTTGGAATCGGGGGAAGATTTTTAATGACCCCTTTGTTAAATATCTTCTTTAATGTCCCTTACAATGTAGCGGTAGGAAGCGAAATTTGTCAGATGGTTGGAACCTCATCCATGAATATCATGAAACTCAGAAAGATGGGGAACGTTGATTATAAACTCGCGGTTATACTGTTGGGAGGGGCGATCATCGGGGTTGAATTGGGGGCCCATATATTAGAAGTATTAAAAATGGCCGGGAATATTACCCTTATGGGCCAATCCATCGGGCTGATGTTCCTGATCCTGTCCACCGTCTATGCCGGCTTGTTTTTGTGGCTTGGGGCTATCATCTACCGCGAATCAAAGGTTGCCTTCAAGGGCAATTTGGAAATAGGCGACATGACCGCCCTTCAGTTTAACATGACCGCCAGGCTCCAGACCATCCGGATTCGCCCCATGATCTCCCTTCCCGTTTCTGGAATCGAGACCATTTCCCTCTGGGTGGTTGTAGGCGTGGGTTTTGTTACCGGCTTGCTGGTCGGTTTCTTGGGAGTTGGTTTTAGTTTTATTGGCATGCCCGCCTTAATTTACGTCCTTGGCTGTCCTATGGTTGTGGCCATGAGCACAGATCTTTTTCAGGGTTTATTGGCCATGGGCTATGGCACTTTTTCCCATTCCCTGAAAGGAAATATCGACCTTATGTTGGTAACGGTGCTTTTGATAACAACGACTCTGGGCATGCAGATGGGGACCGCCCTTGCCCGAAGGTTTACCGGCCCCAGAATGCGCCAAGGGTTTGCCTTGGTTTCCTTTCTTATCGTTCTCTTGTCGGCCTTTAAAATCGTCAACCAATTAGGCCTGACCCCTTTCCCTTTCTGAATGAATCTCTCTATTTTTCCCGCTGGAAGGAATAATTCCCTGAGAGAAAAGACTGAATGTACCAGTCCGCCATATTTTCATCGGACATGGTCATGTCCAGTTGCCTGAAGCAGCCCATTAGACGACCCAAGGAATCCAGCTTTTGTGCGGTCATGGACTGGGGAAACTTATTATAGCGGGCCCTGACTAAATCTTCTTTGATCATTACCTCGAATCCCGAGCGATCTAAAATCACCCCCAGGGCCCGGGCCCGTCTTCCCCGCCTTATCCCCTCAGCCCCTCCCCCCTTAAACATGAAAGTAATATAGTTATCATTGGGTACCGGGCTGCAATAAGAGTCCACTGTAGAAAAATGGTAGCCTAAATGGGAGCTGAAATTTAAGTAATGCAAAGAGACCAGAGTTAGGGTGCGGCCTAAGAAACCCTCTTCAGGGCGGGTAGCCGATTGTCCCATGACCGAAAAAAGACCCTTGAGGTCCACCCCGACTGGACCGGCCCAGCGGATCCCCGGGTGGGAGATCCCTTTCCACAAAGCCCGAAAGGGGATCGATAAAATATTCTCCGGCAAAAAGGGAGGCTTGACATTCTCCCGGGAGAATCCTCCGCCCAAGTCGAGGGCGTAAAGGTTGAGGGGGATGGAGGTTTTTATTGGAACCGCTTTAATATCCTGGATTCCCTCCCGATCACCCAAATGAAACATTTCCTCAATCACCCTTTCATGGATAAAGCGGGTGATATCATGAAAGGTCTGGCAGGAATGGGCGTTAAAGTCTTTTGCTTTGGGATCCGTTAAATGGAGGGGGGAAATGAATTTTAAAACTTCTTTTAGTCTTCTTAAAACCGGCGCGTCGGGGGGCAGGAGGAGGATCGGCCCTGCTGGATGGAGCAATTCTTCAATGCGCCCCTCATAAATCAAGCCATTACAGGCGTCGACAGTTATTTCCTGGTGTTCTTTTAAAACCTGCGTGGCTTTTTGGATATCCACTAAGGTAGGGATCTTAAATTCTCGGGCTAAAATGGACATATGTCCCGTAGAGCTTCCAATATCGGTAACGATGGCCGCCGCCCGGTCCATCACTGTCCCAAAGGCCGGCGACGTGTGGTGGGATACCAAAATGGCTCCCGGAGGAAATTGATTCAGATCTTCTTCTGAGCGAACCAAAAAAACCGGTCCCGAGGCTACGCCGTAAGACCCCTCCGTTCCCCCCTCCAACAGGACAGGGTGCTGGGGGGATTGGATCCTGGGGGTTTTCTTTTCTTCTAATCTTTCAGCGGCTCGCAGGCCCCGAGTCTGGAGGATATACATCCTCCCCTCTTCATCCAGGGCCCATTCAACGTCCTGCGGGCGATGGAAATGTTTTTCAAGGATTAACGCCCATTCCCATAGAGTTCTGAGGTATTTAGGTTCCAAGCAGGGCTGCGATTTAAGGAAGTCCGGGACGGATTCCTCCTCCACTCCTCCCCCCCGCCCCGGAAGAAGCATTCTTTCTTTGGTGGCTATTTTCTGGATGATTCCGCGGCCTGTTCTTTTGTCCAGGATATAAAGGTCCGGGCTGATGGTCCCATCCACGACAAATTTCCCCAGCCCCCAGACAGCATTCACCATCACGGTCTCTCCGTGGTCGGGATCCCAATGGGTTGTGAAAAGCACGCCACTGACTCTGGCTCGGATCAACTTCTGGCAGAGGACTCCCATGGTAATATCTTCTTCTATAAGTCCCCTGTTTTTCATGTAAGAAAGGGCCCTTGAGCTAAATTGGCTGGCTGCGATCTCTTTATATTTTTGACCCACTTCCTGAGGGGAAACATTTAAAAAAGTGGCATACTGGCCGGCGAAACTAAACTGGCCGTCTTCCATCATGGCGCTGGACCGCAGGGCCAATCCTAAGGATTGGTTTTCCTTGTCCAGTAATTTCGCGGATGATTCTTTCAAGACCTCTTCCATATCGCCGGGAATCTCTGCCTGGAGTATCCAGGATTTCACTTCTTCACCGGCTGCCGTTAAAAATTTTGCCCCCTGATCCAAGGCAGGATCGGTTAGCCGGGCCATGATTTTTTCTTGCAAATGATTGTGGGACAAAAAGTGAATATACCCCGAGGCGGTTACGGCAAAGCCATCGGGAGCAGGAAGGTTGAGTTTATTTAATACCTCTCCCAAATGGGCAGCCTTTCCCCCCACTTCTTCAAGCATTTCTTCGGTAATCTGCCGTAACCCGACCGTGTAAGCGGCGCTAAGAGCTCTCCTTGGCCTCTCTAAAACCTCGCCAGTCGCAGCGTGGACTCGGTTATGAACTTCCTTCAGCTCTTCATATTTTTTAGGGGCAATTGCCGTAAGATAATCGATCATTTCTTTGACTTTTGCGGCAATCAGGTTGGCCGTCCCACGGATATAACGGAAGTCGAAAAGAAAACGGCCGCTGGCCTTTTCCTCCATGTCGGCCATACACTCCAGGACCTCATTATTCGCCTTGAGCAGAAGGACAAAATGATTCAATATGCTCTTTAGGAATTCTTCTTCCCGGAAGGGGGAAAGTTTTCGGTCCTTTTTTAAAAAACGGAGTATTTTCATCGGGGATTTAGGCTGCTCATTTTGTAACACTTTAGTTCTTTGAAGAAAGGTATGTCACCAGGGCCGAGGGATTCCAGG
>CAZIDC010000195.1:0-5885 GCA_964537885.1 uncultured Syntrophaceae bacterium
AGGGTGGGGGGGACGCGGATGAACGCGGATACCCACGGATAAAGATTCATGAAAAATTTTTAATTTAATCTTTGATCTATAGCCTCTGCGATCTCTGCGGCCTCTGCGAGAGACATCGTTTTTATTTTCTTTTGATTTTTTCGGCAGCCTCTTCTAAGCCCAGCGAAAGCAGTTTTTCACGGGTTGGGATTCCGTTGGCGTCCCATCCGCGCACTTCGTAGTAGTCTTTGCGCATATCGAAAAAAAGTTTCCGCCCCTCGGCGATCGGCTTGCCCGGGCGCAGATTCTCCAGAATCCTGGGAGCCACCACATCTCTATCCGCGTTGAGGCCCAGGAGTACGTTGTAAGTCCGCTTCACGTTGTAGAGGCGGTCTCCCACCTCCATCAAATCCTTGCTGGTCAAGTCCCAGCCGCTCAGGCCCTTCAACCACTTGCAGAGAGTCTCATGGGAGACCCGGGCGAAGAAGAGGAACTTGCAGAGCCCCAGGGCATTGAAGACGGCCATGTTGTTCTGCATCAGGGCGGTCATCCTGCCCTTTCCTTCTCCCGAGGTGCCGTCCATGGCCTTCGTATAGCCCACCTCCGGGAAGGGAACTCCTCCTTCCACCTGGTGGGAAAAACCTTCCAGATGGCAGGCGCCACGGTTCGAGGTAGCCCAGCTCAGAGCCAGGCTCACTGTCGGGGTGGGGTTGGACAGGGAGACTTCCACCCCCTTGGAATGAAGAGCAAAGTGTTCGGTCTCTTTTCCCAATACCTGGGATGCTTTTTCCACCCCATCGGCAAAAATGGCCCCGATCCCCTGCCGCCTGGCGATCTTCTCCACGAGGGCGCCGACCGCCTGAACGTTTCCCCATTGCAGATTCAGTCCGTCATTTTCCTTGAGGTAGCCCCGCAGGTAGGATTCAATGGCAAAAGCCACGGTGATTCCCGTGGACATGCTGTCCAGCCCCAGGTCATTGCACAAAAAATTCAAGTGAATCAAAGATTTCAAGTCGTCATTCAGAACCAGAGAGCCGAAGGCGCCCAGGGTCTCATACTCCGGTCCGTGGCCCACGACGCCCGCATAAGGTCCCTCCAGGCCCTTCACCTCTTTTCCGCAACGGATGGGGCAGGAGTAACAGCCGTAATGCTTTTCCAGGTATTTGCCAACCAGGGCCGGGCCGGCGATCATCCTGGCCTTGTCCCAGTGGGCCTGGGAAAAGTTCTTGACCGGAAGGACCCCTGCTGCTTCTTTGGATTCAATAACCCCGGCCGTCCCGAATTTGCTCAGCCCTTCCACGAATTTCAGGTTGGGGAGGAAATCTCTCGTGGCCTCCTGCAAAATCTTCTGGTCGGTGATAAATGGTTTCTGGTCCCCTCTCACCACCACCGCTTTTAAATTCTTGGACCCCATCACCGCCCCGGGGCCGCTCCGTCCCATGATTCTCGCCTCTACCCCCCCGGTGATAACCCCTGCCATGTAACTGAGCGCTTCCCCGGCCGGCCCGATGGCCGCCACCCGCGCTTTCGGGTCGGTTTGCCCCGTCAATTGCTCCGTGGTTTCGAAGCTTCCTTTTCCCCAGAGCGCCTTCGCACTCCTGATTTCCGCCCCCTTGACAGTCACCCAGAGATAGGAGGGCTCTTTTGCTTTGCCGGTAATGATGAGCCCATCGAAACCAGTAAATTTCAGCTCCGGTCCCCAGTACCCGCCGGCGTTGGCTTCCCCCCAAATCCGCAGGGGCGATTGGGTGCAAAGGGAAACGCGGCACCCGCAGGGCACGGGAATTCCGGTAAGGAGGCCGGTCATGAAGATCAGGGGGATTTGCGGATGAAAGGGGTCGAGGGAAGAATCGAAACGGTCCAAAAGAATGGAGGCGGCCAGCCCGCTTCCGCCAAAGTACTTGCGCAGGGCTTCCTCCCCATATTCAATTACCTTCGATTGCCCGGAGGAAAGATCGACTTCCAGAATTCGATAGGAGAATCCGGGCATGGAAAATCCTTTCAAAGACATTCACCACAGAGGCACAGAGTACACGGAGATATATGACGGTAAAAAAACAAAACCTTCTATTTTATGATTATAGAATAGAAATTCTTCTCTGTGTACTCTGTGCCTCTGTGGTGAAAAATTGTAGGGAATTTAGCCTCCGGACAGGATGGGCATAATGGTTACGCGGTCCTCATTGTGAATCAGGCTGTCAAGATGACCCGCTTTCTGGTTGATGAGGATCGTAATATTTGTTTCCGGAAAAGAGGCGGGCAAAATCTCCCTCAAAGCTACAGGCTTCTCCAAACTCATCTCTTTTGCCCGGACGCCGACAATGTCGGCCAGGTAGCCGAAAAACTTGAGCTCAGCCAACTTGCGGTATGATCTCCCTTGATGGCTTCGTAAAAAGTCCCTCTGCAGCGTTGCGGCGTACCCTACGTAAGGGCGATTCATGAATCGCCCCTACAATCATGTCCTGCTGGCCTATTACGAGGTCATTTCCTTGGAAACACCCTTTAACCCCAGACCTTCCAGCGTCTCTTTCAACGGGATTCCATTCTGATCCCAGCCGCGAAGTTCATAATACCACGAGAGCATCTGCTCATATTTTTCCCTTTCGACCTTAATTCCTTTCATCTTTCCGCTCGACTGGGGTTCCTCAAACCAGCGATCGGGGGGATAGTCCCACTTCCGGCCGAAAGAAGGGACTTCCCTTATCCAAAAGGCCCGGATCAGGTTATAGATCCGGTCTCCAAGCCGGTAAACATCCTCCCAGCTCTTTTTCTCTCCCGTAATCGCTTCAAAGTATTGAGGGTACCAATCGAGGCCAAAACTGACCTCCACCCAGGGAAGCCGGCACACAGTTGCCGATTCAAAGAACCCCCCGCGGATTCTCTGGAACTCGATCAGCTTCTCGACTTTCGGCTTATTATAGGAGAACCGATCGTTGGCTATCTCCCAGGAGATGATCCAGGCATCCTTATGGTGGGCTCCAATCGGGGAGGTCCCAAAGGCGAGGGACATTCCGGGGCAGGCCTGGCAGTTGTAAGCGGAGACCTCCAATCCCTTCACCTGCATGGCCCACTTCTGAGAGCCCTTCCCGATGGTCTCAGAGGCAGCCTTGACGCCGTGAAAAAAGAGCTTCCCCAGCCCCTCTCCCTTTCCAATCTCCAGGGTCAGCTTCTGGGCGGCTTCAAAATCTCCCCATTTGATCTTTTCGTTTATGAGTCCTCTCTCCGAAGCCTCCATGAGAAAGCCGATACAGCTCCCCAGGGAAATTGCATCTAAACCCCATTCGTCGGCCATCCGATTCAACAGCGCCACCTTGGGCAGACTCCCCAGGCCAATGTTCGGTCCGAGCATGGCCACGTTTTCATAGTCGAGTTCTGCATCTCGATCGCTCGAATCCTTGATGATATGCCCGCACTGCATGTTACACAGGGGGCAGCCCTTGCGCCCGGCATGCAGTTTTTCAACCACGTAGCCGTCCATTTCCTTGGAAAACTCAAAGACGCCTTCCCGATAGTTATAGGTGGGAAGACAGGCATTTTCATTGGCCCAGTCAAAGGCCTGCATGGTCCCCTGCTTCATCCAGAAGTCGTAGCTCTCCTTGGCCTTGATCTCTGCATATCCCTTTTTACCCATCTCCTGCAGCTTGGGATCGTCGAAGTTGCCGATGCTCCCGGTCCCCTTTACAACGACAGCCTTCAGTTTCTTGGATCCCATCACCGCGCCCATTCCGGGCCGCCCGCCGGCTCTTCCTTTCTGAGACATGACGGTTGAAATTCGGATCAGGTTCTCCCCGGCAGGTCCGGTGAGAAGGATGCCTGAATTCTTCCCATGTTTCTTCTCCAGGAGGTCTTGCGCCTCAAAGGTGTTCTTGCCCCACAGCTCGGGAGCCTCGACGATCTTGACCTTCTCATCCTCAATCAAAAGGTAACAGGGCTTCTCCGATTTTCCCTCAACCACCACGGCATCGTACCCTGCTCTTTTCAGGTGAAGGGAGGCCATCGTTCCAATATTTCCATCTCCGTACCCTCCCGTAAGGGGGCTCTTCGAAGCAACGATCATCTTTCCCGAGCTGGGAATCGACTGTCCGGTTAAGGGCCCCGTGGCGAAGATGAGCTTGTTCTTCTCGGACAGGGGGTCAGCATGTTTTACTTCATCCCACAAGAGCTTGACTGCAAACCCGCGCCCCCCTAAAAAATCTTTTTTCAGGGAATCGGAAATCTCCTCCTTCGAGACCTTTCCATTAGAAAGATTCACCCTTAGCAGTTTTCCGGCATACCCTTTCATCGCTCGATCTCCTTTTCTGTTCCCACGCGTTCCCGGAACCAAGAACTTTTAAAGCAGCTTATTTTACCATGGGGGCAGCCCAGGGGTGAAAAAATCCATTTCTGGTTTTTCGGCTGAATTCCCGCATCCGACTCTCACTTGGCTTTCTTCTGCTTTCCGCCGGGACTCTGTCGAACCAGCAATACGACACCAGCCTTTTGGGCAGTATCCATATAGGAAAAGCCGCTCCCATCTTCCCGTCTGCCGCTGCTGAGAACCTGGAGTCCCAACTTCCTGAGTTCAGCTTCCGAATCGTCGACGTCATCCACCACAAAACCGAGGTGATAGACCCCTTCTCCCTTCTTCTCCAAGAAATCTTTGTAAGGGCTCTTTCCCTCACCTGGTTGGCATAATTGAATCTGAATGTCTCCTACCTGAGCTATCTTAAATTTTAAATTAAAGAATCCGGTTTGGTCCTGAACGTTGAGCTTTACATATTCCTTTAAGGGGGGATAGTCTTCAAAGGGGCCGATCCCCATTGATTCATAGAATTTGATCGCCTCATCCAGGTTTCTCACAACGACGGATATGTGATGAAGCTTTGAAAACACAGATTTCTTATTTTTATTGCTCCCTATCATTTCCCTTCTCCTCTTGGGAACCACAGAACTCAGTCATCCCCACCCTGTCCCTCCCCCGTCAAGGGGGAGGGGAAAATAGGCCTTCAGGATGAAAACGAAATCTTTTTGGCAAATTTCTCTGCGCCCTCTGCGGTGAAACAGTTTTTTTACATCCCGAGGTACGCTTTGCGAATATTGTCGCTCTTCAGAAGGTCCGCTCCCGTGCCTTCCTGAACAATGGAGCCGGTCTGTAGAACATAGGCCCAGTCGGCAAGCTCCAGGGCATCCCTCACCTTCTGCTCTACGAGAAGAATGGTGGTTCCGTTCGAGCTGATGCGCTTGAGGATCTCGATCACCTTTTGGGACAGGGAAGGCATCAGCCCCAAAGAGGGTTCATCGAGCATCATGAGCTTGGGTTTGGACATGAGCCCCCGGGCAATGGCCAGCATCTGCTGTTCTCCGCCCGACAAAGTTTCTCCCCGCTGGTCCTTTCTCTCCTCGAGAATAGAAAAGAGGGTATAGATCTCCTCCAGACTTTGTCGGACCTCTGAATTCGAATCTCGGGTGTGGGCCCCCACCAGCAGGTTGTCCAAAACCGACAGCTTGGCGAATATTTTCCTGCCTTCGGGAATATGGGAAATCCCCGCAGAGGTGATCGCGTAGGGAGGCAAGGTATCGATCCTTTTCCCGAGGAAGGTAATTTCCCCGCTCAGGGGGCGAAGGAGTCCGGAAATGGTCTTCAAAATGGTCGATTTCCCGGCCCCATTGGAGCCGACGATGGAAACCATCTGCCCTTCTTCCACCTTGAAAGAGACCTCGCGGATAACCGGAACTCCCAGGTAGCTTACGCAGATTTTCTTCACCTCAAGCATGGTAAGCCTCCCCCAGATAGGCCTCGATGACCCGGGGGTTCTTGACGATCTTGTCCGGAACGTCTTCGGCGATCTTTTTTCCCGAGTCGAAAACCACCACCCGTTCGGAGATGGACATGATCACTTCCATGACGTGCTCGACCACGATCAGGG
>CAZIDC010000196.1:0-4071 GCA_964537885.1 uncultured Syntrophaceae bacterium
GAGGAGCGTATTGACAGGATAGAAGAAACAAGATAATGATTAGCTGAAAAATCCGAGCCCTCAAAAAGCGAGGATGGGGCAAAGAGGGAACAAAAAAAGGGCATGGATGCGGGGGGGATTATGAGAGATATCGTTGTCTATACGGTGGTTCCCAGCCTGCCAGAGCGGCTGCGCCCGCTTACCGAGCTGGCCACAAATCTCTGGTACAGCTGGAACCTGGAAGCGATCGACCTCTTCCGGTCCATCGACCAGAATCTCTGGGACGAGACCAACCACAACCCTTTAGGGGTTTTGGGCCAGCTGGGGAAGGAACGCACCCAGGAACTTCTGGGCGACGAAGGGTTCCTGATGGAGATGGAACGAATTTACAAAGGATTCAAATCCTACATGGAGAAGGGGAAATCCTATCACTTTGGCCTGGACAAACCATTTGACTTTACGGTGGCTTATCTTTCTGCCGAATACGGCCTGACCGACTGCCTGCCCATCTATTCCGGAGGGCTGGGAGTCCTGTCCGGCGACCACCTGAAATCGGCCAGCGATTTACGGATCCCCATTGTCGGGGTGGGGCTCCTCTACCAGAAGGGTTATTTTCGCCAGTACCTGAATGCTGACGGCTGGCAGCAAGAGACCTACCCGGACAATGATTTCCATGTCCTTCCCGTAACCATAGAACGGGACGAAAAAGGGGACCCCCTAACCCTCGAAGTCCTCATCCAGAACCGCAAGGTAAAAGTGCGCGTCTGGCGCATCCAGGTCGGGCGCGTTCCGCTCTTCATGCTGGATACCAACAACGTGGAGAATCTGGAAGAAGACCGGAACATCACCTCCGCTCTGTACGGCGGCGACCGGGAAATGCGTCTTAAACAGGAAATAATCCTGGGCATCGGCGGGGTTCGGGGCCTGGACCGGCTGGGTTATCGACCGGCCGTTTTCCACATGAACGAAGGGCATTCCGCCCTAACTACCCTGGAAAGAATTCACCTGCTGATGGAAAAGCACCACCTCTCTTTTGTCGAGGCCCGCGAGGCGGTCTATGCCAGCAATATCTTCACCACCCATACCCCCATCCCGGCCGGCATCGACATTTTCGACCGATCGTTGATGGAGTCCTATCTGGGAACCTATGTTCGCTCGCTGGGAACTTCAATGGAAACCTTTTTATCCCTGGGGACCCAGGACTCTAACCCCAACGACCCTTTCAACATGGCCGTAATGGCCCTCAAGAATTCAACCCGGACCAACGGAGTCAGCGAATTACACAGGAAGATCTCCCGTCGCATGTGGCGGCGGATCTGGCCGAATTTGCCCGAAGTGGACATACCCATCGCCCGGGTGACCAATGGGATTCACATTCCTTCTTATATTTCCGATGACATGACCCGCCTGTTCAATCGCTACTTAGGCCGTAAATGGGCCGAAGATCCGGATAATGTTAAAATCTGGGAGCGGGTCAACCGGATCCCCGATTCGGAACTGTGGCGGGCCCACGAGCGTCGCCGGGAAAGGCTGGTGGCTTTTACCCGCCAAAGGCTCCGGGAACAGCTTACCCGCCGCGGCGCGCAAAAAATTGATGTCAAGGCGGCCAGTGAAGCTTTGACCTCGGAGGCTCTGACCATCGGATTTGCCAGGCGTTTTGCCGTCTACAAACGGGGCGACCTCATTCTGAAAGACCCGGCCCGGCTGGCTAAAATTCTGAACGACCCCCAGAGACCCGTGCAGATTATCTTTGCCGGCAAGGCGCACCCCCAGGATAACGAGGGGAAGATGGTTATTAAAAATATCATCCATTTAACCCAGCAGCCGGAGTTCCGCTACCGGATGGCTTTCATCGAGGACTATGACCTGACCGTAGCCCGCTACTTGGTTCAGGGGTCCGACGTCTGGTTGAATAATCCGCGCCGGCCGCTGGAAGCCTGCGGAACGAGCGGCATGAAAGCCGCGGCCAACGGCGCCCTAAACATGAGCGTTCTGGACGGCTGGTGGGCCGAAGGATACAACTCTGACCTGGGATGGGCCATTGGGTCCGGGGAAGAGTATGAAGACCATGAATACCAAAACCAGGTGGAGAGCCAGGCCATTTATGTTCTCTTGGAAAAGAATATCGCTCCTCTTTTTTACGACCGGGGCCGGGAGAACATCCCCCGGGGATGGATCGGCATGATGAAAAATTCCATGCGCACCCTCGTGGCCCGTTTTAACGCTCACCGGATGTTGCAGGATTATATCAACTATTTTTATCTGCCCTCAGCTCTAAACTGGGAGCGGATCGAGGCCAATCATTTTGAGGAAATTCGAGCTTTTGCCGGATGGGTTAAACATCTCCGGGAAAACTGGGGGCAAATGAAGGTCTTGGAGAAGCGGGTGGATAGCAAGAGGATTATCTCCGTGGGGGAAACGCTGAAAATTGAAGTCGGCCTGCATCTGGGGCCAATTTCTCCTCAGGATATTGCGGTGGATGTCTACTATGGGCCCATAGATTCCAAGGCTGATTTTTTAGACCGGGATACCATCACTCTTCGGGATTTTTGCCAGGAAGGCCAGCAGGTGGTTTTTCGGGGGGAGATTCCCTGTCAGGGAGTTGGCCGGCATGGCTTGCGGGTGCGCGTCCTTCCCCATCACTCTCTTCTGGGAAACCCTTATTCCCTGGGGCTTATTCTGTGGGGATGAGATGAAAATGTTTCGAGTTACGAGTTTCGAGTTTTAGGTTAGGCGATAGGAAAAGGAGAACCAATCGTGCTATAATGCATCATCACTTTGAAGGAGGAAAAGGGATGGACTCTCTACCCCGAATATTCAAGATTCGCCAGAAGATAGCGACGCCCCGTCTTCCCGACGTGGCCAAAGAGATGAACGCCCTGCTCGACGGCTTTGGGCTGGCCGGAAAAGTTAAGCCCGGAGAGCGCATTGCCCTCACGGCCGGCAGCCGGGGGATCCGCGACAAGGCCAAAGTTTTGCAAGTCATCGCCGGCCGACTGAAAGCCCTAAGGGCCAAACCCTTTCTGGTCCCCTGCATGGGTTCGCATGGCGGGGCGACCGCCGAGGGCCAGGTGAAGATGCTTCATCATTTAGGGATCACCGAGGAATATGTCGGTGCTCCGATCGTCTCCTCGATGGAGGTGAAGGAAATCGGGCGGACGAGTTTCGGTACGCCGGTGCTCATTGATAAAAATATCTGCGAGCAGGCCGACAAGATCATCGTGGTCAACCGGATCAAGCCCCACACCGATTTCGACTTCGACGTGGAGAGCGGCCTGAGCAAGATGATGGTCATCGGCATGGCCAAGCAAAAAGGCGCCCTCATGGCCCACCGCTTGACCATCAAACACGGGTATCCCATGATATTCAAAGAAGTGCTGCCGGTGGTTCGCCGGGCCCTGCCCTTTTTCTTCGGCGTGGGCATAATTGAAAATCAATACGACCAGACCGCCTCCCTCCACCTGCTGGCGCCGGAAAACTTCTTCGAAGGGGAAAAACCGCTCCTCAAAAGGGCCAAGGAGATTATGCCCCGCCTGCCCTTCAAGCAGATGGATATTCTGGTTGCGGATGAGATCGGGAAGAACATCAGCGGCTCCGGACTCGATCCCAATGTCACCGGACGCCTTTATTTCATCGGCAGCCCGCCCCTCAAGGAGCCAAAAATCACGCGCATCTTTGTTCGCGACCTGACCCCCGAAACCGTAGGCAATGCCATCGGGATCGGCTTGGCGGATTATACCACCAAACGTCTGGTGGGCAAGATCGACCCGGTCCCCACGGCGATCAACTCCATCACCGGCATGGGGCCGGAGTGCGGACGCATCCCCATTGCTTTCGAGCAGGACCGCGAGGCCCTGCAGGCCGCCTATGATAATTCTGGGGTAATCGCTTCCCAAGACCTTCGTTTGGTGTGGATTAAGAATACGCTGGAACTGGAGACCCTCTGGGCTTCCGAGCCCATGCTCAGCGAAGCCAAGGCCAATTCCAACCTGGAGGTAGTTTCCGGACTGCAGGACATTCCTTTTGACCCTGCGGGGAATATGGTGATGGAATGGCCGCCCCGCTGGGCGGACTGAAAAGCTTTCACCGCTT
>CAZIDC010000196.1:4171-5882 GCA_964537885.1 uncultured Syntrophaceae bacterium
CACCGCTTTAGCTTTTCCACCTTTTCTTTATCGGGTTTGATTAGGACGGTCTTCTGGTGCGAATAGGTTACCAAACCGGGTCTGGCCCCCCGGGGCCGATGCAAATTTTTTACGGCCGTATAATCCACGGCGATCCGGTTGGAACCCCGCCCGCGGCTGTAATAAGCGGCGATCGTGGCTGCCTCCAAGATCGATTCCCATCTTGGTTCTCCCGGCCCGATTTTCAGGAGGACGTGGGAACCGGGCAGACCCTGGGCATGAAACCAGAGGTCGTTCCCCCGCGCCACCTTGCGCAGGAGGTAGTCATTGCCGACGTTGTGCTTGCCGCAGAATATCTCCAGGCCTTCCGAGGACCGCAGACGGCGGACCGGTAGTGAGGCTTCTTTCGTTTCCTTCGCAGCCTTTGGCTTCCTGGAGAATCTCAGGATGCGCTCTTCTTCCAGTTCTTTTCGAACCTCCGCTAACTCTTCGGCATTTCCGGCCTCTTCTACCTGGAATAAGACCGAGTCTATATAGGCGATTTCCCCCTCGGTCTCGGCCATCCGCGCCGCTATAAATTCTATCCCCCGTTTGGCTTTTTTATATTTCCTAAAATACCTCTGCACGTTTCCGGCCGCATCCAGGGCCTCTTCCAGGGGAATGAGAATCGACCGGGGCGGATCCTGCCGGAAATCCTGAACTTCGATTTGGCGCATTCCCTTTTTCAGCCTGGGATAATTGGCCACGAGAATTTCCCCGTAATCCTTGAGTTCAATATCTTTCTCGAATTTTTTACTGTCCTGAAGCAGGTTTTCCCGCCTTCTCTGCAGCCGGGATAGAAGCTGGCCCAGTCGCTTCGCCAGGGACTGTTTCTGCTCCTCAATCTGCCGTTTCAGGACGGTTTCGAAATAATAAGAGTCGGCCGCCAGATTCATCGAGGCCCAGGGCTCTTCTGAGGCCGGGCCGAGGCTTTTTAAAGGAAAAGGGCTCAGGACCTTTTTTTCACCGAGCAGGGTGATGATCCTGGGCTCGAAGGCGCCTTGCTCGTAGCGGTCAAAGAGCAGACGGAAATAATTCCAGAAGCCGGAGGCAGTTCCCATGCTTTCCCATTCGATTTCGCGGGCGAGGAGGGGACTGACCCCGGAATTTTTTTCAACCAGCGCCCGCCAACGCTCTCCCGGAGGGGAAGAAATGATTTCCCCCATTCCCTCCGGTGTTACCCGGTCCGGGGACATCCGCCCGGAGGAAGGGGGGGGAGAATATGGCAACCCCGGAGCCGCTGGGCGGGCCGAGCCCTCCTCGCTTCTGCGAAAATGCAGGCAGTCCTGAATTTTCTCTCCTTCAACAAGGAGAACATTACTCGCTTTGCCCATCAGTTCGGCCATTAGAATAAGGTTGCGGATGACCCCGGCGTCCATCCTTTTTTGCAGCTCAATGCCGACGATTCTTTCATAGGGTTTCTGGATAACGTCCATGACCCGCGTTCCCGTGATGTGCTTGCGCAGATAGGTGCAGAATCGGGGAGGAACCATGGGGTTGGCATATTTCTTTTCCGTAAGGTGCAGGCGGGAGAACTCGGGATGGGTGGAGATGAGAAGCTGTCTCTCCTCTCCGAGGCGGCGGACCCGGAAGAGAAGATCGGTGCGGTTCATCTGGTAGACCTTGGTGATGAACCCGCCGACAATCTCCTTCTTCAACTCTTCCACGACGCCATGAATGACGAAAAGATCCA
>CAZIDC010000197.1:0-2204 GCA_964537885.1 uncultured Syntrophaceae bacterium
GATAAGGGTGTCAATTCCTTGGTCTTCGCCCGCGGCTTCCATAACCTTGCGCAACATCGAGGGGGGAATCATGGGGTTTCCCAGGTCAACGGGATTTTTCAGGCTGTTGCCTACCGGCGGGAAGGAAGTTTTCAGTTTTTTCAGAACTGAAGAAGAGAAAACCGGGATATCAAGCCCCATTCGTTCCAGGGAATCAGAGGCCGCCACGCTGATCGCCCCCCCGCCCCCCATCACGGAGACTCTAAGGCCGGCGTTGGCCGGCAAGTAGAGGAAAGCGTAAATGGCGTCGACCAATTCTTCTGCGCTATATACTTGGATTGCTCCGGCCTGTTTGAGAGCCGAATGCCAAACTGCCTCTGAGCCTCCCATCGATCCGGTATGGCTCATGACGGCCCGGCTTCCTGTGGCTGTTAACCCTGCCTTCCACAGAATCACCGGCTTCCGGCCCCGATTCTCCCTAAGGATCCGGATGAACTTCGGCCCATCCTCCAGCCCTTCCACGTATCCGGCGATGACCCGTGTCTTTTCATCCGCGAAAAAATATTCCAAAAGGTCGCAGGCCCCGACGTCGCACCCGTTTCCATAGCTGACCATTTTGCTGAAACGGATCCCCAGCCCTTTGGCGATCTGGCCGAGGTCCGCGCACAGCCCCCCGCTCTGGGAGAGAAAGCCAACCGGCCCGGTCTCCCTGGAAAAATTTTGTCCCGGGAGAATTGTCAAACCGCTCTCGGGGCAGTAAATCCCAAAACAATTCGGCCCTAAAATGCGGATGCCCCTCTGGGCAATACGGGTGAGATCCTCCTCCATCCTCCTTCCTTCAGGGGTCCCGGTCTCCTTAAACCCGGAGGTCAGAATCTCGGCTCCTTTGACTCCTCGGCGCAGGCACTCTTCCAAGGTGCCGCTGACCAGGGTGGCGGGTATGGTCAGGATAGCGAAATCCACTTCTCCCGGGATTTCTTTTAGCGAAGGATAAACTTTCATCCCCCGGATCTCTCCGCCTTCGGGATTGACCGGATAAATCTTTCCCCCATAGCCAATTTCTTTGATTGCGCTGAGAATGATGTTGCCGAACTTGGTTGGTTCTGTTGAGGCGCCGATGATAGCCAGGGATTTTGGATAAAAGAGAGGCTCAAAAGCCTCGATAATCGATTGGTTCACGTCTTTCCTTTCCCGTTAATAATAATTGTTCAAGACCATTTTAAATAACCAACATCAAGGGAATTTGTCAAGGAAAAGGTCTTAAGGTCCTCAGCCTGGTTTAGTGAAGGCAGTTGTAAACTTCAAATAGGGATTTCGTTTCAAAGATCGCGGATCGGGGGAGTGGACTGACCCACCAAGAAATGCCGGATTGGGGTCATTATGCTTTAGTAAGAGTGTTGCCGCAGATGTCCAAGACGGAAGTTCGTCGGGGATAAAACGGGAGATAGACTTTGGGGTTTCTGCTGCGTTGCTGGAGCGGGCTTACTCCCCGGCCTTTCGCCCTGGGGGGGATGCGGGTAAAAAAGAGTCGGGCCCGAAAGCCAGCAAGTCTTCGAGGATGGCAAAGGGATAACCGCCTGTAAATTTGCTCACCCCGCACCAGATGGGCCAGAGCACCCGGTGGTCGGCCTTGCGAATGGCCAATATACCAATGGGGGTGCGGAAGCTCAAACCTTCCAGGGTTCCAACGAATCTTTCCGTGCCCAAAGACCCTGCTTTTTTCATCCCTTCCACCAAGGCGTAGATGCTAACATACCCGCTTAAAGCGTCTAATCCCGGGTAAGAGTTAGTTTTTTCTTTATATTTGGCCACAAACTCTTTAGTTTCTTTCCAGCCCAACGCCCAGAAGGGAAAAGCGCTGATTCCCCAAACCCCTTCGGGGGCCTCTTTCCCCAAAGCCACAAGAGATTCCAGGTTTCCGCTTTCCATCTCGAAATGAGTTATTTTTTTAAAATAGCCCTGCTTTTTGGCTGTCCTGGCCAAGCGGATCCATTCCTTTGGGCCGAGATGGCTCAAGCAAACTTCTGCCTCCGACGAAGTAACCGCCCGGGTGTATATCCCATAATCTTCTACTTTTTCGGGAAGAAAAAGTTCCCCTATTCGCTGGGCGTCCGGTTTTAATCTTTTCAACTCTTCCCAGAAATATTTTGCCAAATTCCGACCGGCGTTTGTATCTCTGGCCAGGAGGAAAAAACGTTTTTTGCGGAATTGGGCCACCGTCCGGA
>CAZIDC010000197.1:2304-5881 GCA_964537885.1 uncultured Syntrophaceae bacterium
ATTATCATAAAGTCGATTAAAAATTATGTTCGATTCCCTCACAGACAAACTGAGTTCAGTTTTCAAAAAACTCCGGGGGCATGGGAAACTTTCTGAACAGAACATTTCCGAGGCCCTGAAGGAAGTCCGCCTTGCCCTTTTGGAAGCCGACGTGAATTTCAAAGTGGTCAAGGACTTCATGGAACGGATTCGCCTGCGCGCCGTTGGGCAGGAGGTTTTAGAAAGCCTTACTCCGGCTCAGCAAGTCGTCAAGATCGTCCACGAAGAGCTCATCTCCCTTATGGGCGGAGCGAACAGCGGCCTCAATTTATCCTATCAGCCTCCCATTCCCATCATGCTTGTCGGCCTGCAGGGTTCGGGTAAAACCACGACTATCGGCAAACTGGGCAAGTTTTTGCAAAATAAAGGGCGGAAACCCTTCCTGGTTCCAGCGGATGTGCAGCGGCCAGCGGCCATCGAGCAATTGAAAAAATTGGGCGAACAGTTGGGCCTGCCGGTTTTTAATTCCAACCCTCAAGAGAACCCGCTGGCGATCTGCAAAAAAGCTCTTCATTGGGCGAGTGGAGAAAATGGGGATGTATTGCTCATCGATACCGCCGGGCGTTTGCACATTGATGAAACCCTGATGCGGGAACTGGAAGACATTAAAAGGGAGCTTAATCCCCGGGAGATCCTTCTGGTAGCGGACGCCATGACCGGGCAGGATGCCGTCAATGTAGCCAAGAAATTTAACGAAACCCTGGACATCCACGGGGTAATCCTGACCAAGCTCGACGGCGATGCCCGCGGCGGCGCAGCCCTCTCGATCAAGGCTGTGACCGGAAAGCCGATTAAATTCATTGGCCTTGGGGAAAAGCTGGATGCTCTGGAGGTTTTTTACCCCGACCGCATGGCCTCGCGCATCCTGGGGATGGGGGATGTTCTTTCCCTGATCGAAAAAGCGCAAGAAACCATTGATACGAAAAAGGCCAAGGAGCTGGAGAAGAAACTCCTCAAAGACGCTTTTACCCTGGAAGATTTCCGCGAGCAGCTGCAACAGATCAAGAAGATGGGGTCCATCGAACAGATTTTATCCATGATCCCCGGGATCGGCCGGCTCAAACTTCCCCAGGACCTTCAGGGAAGCGAAAAAGACTTGGTCAGGGTGGAAGCCATCATCAATTCCATGACCAAAGAGGAACGGAGGTCGCCTGAAATCCTTAATGGCAGCCGGCGCCTGCGTATCGCCAAGGGCAGTGGGACCACGGTTCAAGACGTGAATCAATTGCTCAAGCAGTACCTCCAGACCAAGAAGATGCTCCGCCAGTTCAAAAAAGGCGGAATGAGAGGGATGGCCAAGGGGCTTTTTTCCTGAGATCTTTTTACCGCCGATCGCGCCGAGAGGGGAAAATCCAGATCGTTATACGTATCTCGCTAAGCGCTTAGCGGTTGATCTCGATAAGCTCCGGGATAACAGATTGCCGCTCCGGAAGAAGGAGTAGAAGTTTTTGGTGGCAAACCTTGGAAGAGAATGTTTAAGGGGAGAGGAAAGAGAAAAATCATGGCAGTTACGATTCGATTAACCCGCATGGGTGCAAAGAAAAAACCTTTTTACCGGATGGTGGTCGCCGACTCGCGCTTTCCGCGCGACGGGCGGTTCGTGGATGTGGTAGGAACGTATGATCCCAACCTTAATCCCCCGGCCGTCCGCTTCGATCGGGAAAAGATCGATGCCTGGTTGAAGAAAGGCGCTCATCCCACGACTACAGTAAAAAGTCTCCTGAAGAAGGCCGGTCTTTCCCCCGTCCCGGAAGGAAAGACCGCGGCGTTGGCCGAAGCAGAAGCACCCGGGGCGGATCTGCCGGCCTGACGCCCTAAATTCCGAAATATTCCCGGGTGAAACACTCGCTCAACCGGGTGCCCGGAGCTGAGTGCAGACGGGACCTCACCTGCGAGGAAAGGGGGCGGAGTTCCATGGAGATGAAGGAATTGATCACGTACATCGCTAAAGCCCTGGTGGATCACCCTGAGGCCGTGGAAGTCTCGGAGGTTGAAGGAGAGCAGACCTCTGTGATCGAGCTGAAAGTAGCCAAAGATGACTTGGGAAAGGTGATCGGAAAACAGGGTCGTACGGCTCGGGCCATACGCACGATTTTGAGTGCCGCCTCGACCAAGATCCGTAAACGAGCCGTCTTGGAGATCCTCGAGTGACTGCCGCCATGGAAGATTCGCTGCTTTGGGTCGGTCGCATTGTCAAGACCCAGGGAATCAAAGGCCAGGTCAGAGTTTCATCTTCCGGCAAGGAAACAACGGCCTTGGTTAGGGGCAACAGAGTTTATGTGGAAAACGGCCAGGACGCGAGGAAATCTTTGGTCATTGATTCTGCGAGAACCCACAGGGGATTTACGATCCTCGCTTTCCGGGAAGTGCAAGGGATCGAAGAGGCCGAAGAATTGGTTGGGTGTTCGGTCTATGTATCTAAAGATAGTCTGGCGCCACTCCCTCCCGGTGAATATTACTGGTATCAGCTTTTCGGACTCCGGGTGAAGACCGAGGGGGGGGCTTGGCTGGGTACTTTGGAAGAAATTATGGACACAGGGAGCAATGATGTCTTCGTCGTCCGGAAGGATGGACAGGAGTTTCTGATCCCGGCCACGGAGGAGGTGGTCGCCCAGGTTGACTTTAAGAACAAGATTATGGTCATCCGGCCGCTTGAGGGATTGCTTCCTGAAGATGATCTTTGATATCCTGACTATTTTCCCGGGAATCTTCAAGTCTCCTTTGGCCGAAAGCCTCCTGGGGAAGGCTTTGGACAGGGGTCTGATTGAGGTTCGGGTTAGAAACCTGCGCGACTTCACCGAAGACAAGCACCGCCTGACGGATGACTATCCCTATGGGGGCGGGGCCGGCATGGTCATGAAGCCCGAGCCGATTATCCGGGCTGTCGAAGAAATAAAAACCGAATTCCCGGACGCCAAGTCCATCCTGCTGACCCCTCAGGGGGAGCGCTTCCATCAGGGATTGGCCAAGTCAATGAGTGAGCATCAGCACTGGATTCTGATCTGCGGTCGTTATGAAGGTCTGGATGAAAGGGTGCGTTTGCTTGCCGTTGACCGGGAGATATCCATCGGAGACTACATCCTCACGGGCGGCGAGGTTCCCGCATTGGTCTTCATCGATGCCGTCAGCCGGCTTCTTCCGGGGTTTCTGGGCTGCGAGCAATCTTTGGAAGAAGATTCCTTTTCCCACGGGCTCCTGGAATATCCCCAGTACACCCGCCCGGCTGTCTTCCGGGGGATGGCGGTCCCAGAGGTTTTACTGTCCGGGAACCATGGACAGATTGAACGCTGGCGACGGAAGGAATCTCTAAGGCGAACCCTGAATAAAAGGCCCGATCTCCTCAAGAAGGCGCAGCTTTCGGAAGAAGAACAGGCCATTTTAGCGGAGTTAAAGAATCAGCAGGAGACCGCGAAAGTCTGGAAACGCGGTTTTCCGTCGATCCGGGGTTTGCGGGAATGACAAAAAAGTAAGTCTTTGGTATCCGTTTAGTGGTTTGAAAAAGTGGTTTGACCGCCTTTGTTGAGGCCCGGGGGTCTGG
>CAZIDC010000198.1:0-5870 GCA_964537885.1 uncultured Syntrophaceae bacterium
GGGAGGCGGTTTAATCGGAGGATGGCATAGATGATTCCGCGGATTTTAACCATAGCCGGGTCAGATTCCGGGGGGGGGGCCGGCATCCAGGCGGACCTGAAGGCCATCACCCTCTTGGGCGGGTTCGGGATGAGTGCGGTAACCGCCCTGACCGCCCAGAACACCCGGGGGGTGAGAAACATCTTGGAAGTGCCCGCAGACTTTGTGGCGCAGCAGATCGAAGCGGTAGCCTCGGACATTGGCGTGGATGCGGTGAAAACGGGGATGCTCGTCAATCCCGCGGTCGTCCGGACCGTCTGTAAAAAAATTCGCGAGCACGGGATGCGGAAGGTGGTTGTAGATCCGGTGCTGGTGGCCAAAAACGGAGCAAGGCTGCTTTCTCCGGAAGGGGAGGAGGTTTTAAAAAAGGAGTTGATTCCGCTGGCGGAAGTGGTTACGCCCAACCTTCCGGAAGGGGAAGCCCTGACTGGAAGGAAAGCCCGCGGTTTGAAGGGAATGCGCGAGGCAGCCATTCTGATCCATAAAATGGGAGCGAGGAATGTTTTTATAAAGGGGGGCCACCTTGCCGGGGAGCCGGTGGATATCTTTTTCGATGGGCGAAAGTTTTACGAACTCCGCGGCCCAAGAATTTCTACGCGCCATACTCATGGGACGGGATGTACTCTCGCGGCATCCATTGCCGTGGAATTGGCCAAGGGAACTTCCCCCCTGGAGGCAGTGAGGAAAGCCAAGGAATTTATCACTGCGGCGATCCAATTCTCCCTTCCGCTGGGCCAGGGCCAGGGTCCGGTCAATCCCTATGCCCCGGCCGCCAGGGAGATCGAGCGCTACCGCGTCATTCACGAACTTAAAAAAGCTTTCCGCATTCTCCGGGAGCGGAAGGTGGGACACCTGTTTCCAGAGGTGCAGTCGAATTTGGGCTATGGACTTCCCTTTTCCCGGGGGCCGGAAGACGTGGCCGCTTTTCCCGGCAGGTTCGTGCGCATCGGCCGGGAAGTGGTCAAGGTTGCCGACCCGGAATTTGGGGCTTCCCAGCATATCGCCAAGATTATTCTGACGGCCATGGCGCACCATCCTGAAATGCGTTCGGCCATGAATTTGCGATTTTCTGAGGAGATATTGAACCGGGCGAGGAAAATCGGCCTGCGGGTTGACCATTTCAGCCGCCAAGAAGAACCTGCCCGCGTGAAGCGCCTGGAAGGCTCCTCCCTTTCCTGGGGGGTGCGCCAGGTTTTACAGAAGGCGAATAAATTTCCCGATATCATCTTCGACCGCGGAGGGGAAGGGAAAGAACCGATGATTCGCGTTCTGGGGCAAGATCCGGAGGAGGTTGTGGCCAAGGTCCTTTGCCTTTCCTGAACGATCCCCCTGGACTCTTTGAGCCGGGAGAAAATTAAGGAGGTCTAACCATTTCTTTCTTAACCACAGCCTTTTCCAGCATGCGCTGGCAGGATGTCTTAGACATCTTCCTGATCACCTACATTCTCTACCGGCTGTATGTTTGGCTTCAGGGGACCAGGGCCTTGCGCATTCTGATCGCTCTTGGCGCCCTGGGAGTTCTTTATTTGCTGGCCCGCTTGTCGGGGCTCTTTATTACTACCTGGATTCTTCAGTATCTCTGGGCGGTCATCCTGGTTATTGCGGTGGTGATCTTCCAATCGGAAATCCGCCAGGTTTTAGAGCGGATGAGTCCGGTACGTTTTTTCCTGGGCCGCCCCGAAGCCCTTGACCGGCTGGTCCTGGAAGAGGTCGGGCGGGCGGCGTTTGAATTAGCGCAGAAGCACATCGGGGCCCTCATCGTTTTTCGGAGGAGGGACATTCTGGAAGACCATCTCAAGGGCGGGATTCCCCTGGACGGCCGGGTGAGTTACGAGGTTCTTTCCAGCATCTTCCTCCCCACTTCTCCGGCGCATGACGGCGCCGTCATCATTCATGAAGGCCGGATCGTCTCCCTGGGCTGCTACCTTCCTCTCTCGGACAATACCAGTCTGCCGCGGAACTATGGAACCCGACACCGGGCAGGAATTGGAATTACCGAGCGCTGCGACGCCATTTCCTTGATTATTTCCGAAGAACGGGGAGAGGTCATGATGGCGATGGGGGGAGAGATTACCCGCATGGCCGACCCGATTGAACTCCAAACCCGACTGGAATCATTCCTCATGAAACCGCAGGTCCCCCAAGGGCGCTGGCAAGCCGCTTTAACCTCGAACCTGGCGCCCAAAATCATCTCTTTTTCTTTGGTCCTCGTCCTCTGGGGTTTCATAGCCGGACAACACCGGGCGGAACTATGGTTAACCGTCCCCCTTGAGTACCGCAACATGCCGGTGAACACGGAAATTACCGGAGATCTGGTTAACAAAGTCGAGATCGGCATCCGCGGGCCGCGGGGGATGATCTCGGGCATTTCCCCGGAACAGGTCAGGGCTCACGTAGATCTATCCCAGACTTCGCGGGGCCTGAACTATGTCCGCCTGACGACGGAAAATATCAACGTGCCCCTGGGAACGGAGATTACCAAGATCAACCCTTCTTCGGTTCGCATCCGTTTGGAAAACGTGAAAACCCGTTCGGTGCAGGTCAAAGCCCACTTCGTCGGGAAACTTCCCGGTCCTTTGGGCCTGAAAACCGTCGAGGTGGATCCCCCCTTTATTTCGCTCCAGGGTCCTGAGAGTATCCTGGATAAAGTAAGGGAAGTTCGCACAGAACCCGTGGATCTGTCGCGGGTTAGCGGAAGTACAAAGATTGCCATTGGAGTGGAGATTCATCCACCCCAATTGCGCCTGGCCCCGAATCAACCTTCCCGGGTTTCCGTTAACCTCCAGATTGACAATACCCGATGACCCCTGAGGAGAATAGATGGAGGATATTTATGAAGAAATGATCACCGTCTCCCAAGCGATCGCCGCCACTTTTCCTTCCCCTCGTTTTTATTCCTGCTGTGCCGCCAGTCTCGAATTTTCCCGGGCGCTTTTCGCGGAAGATCCCCAGGTTGGGAAATGCCGGGAAATGGCCTTCCGCGAGCTTCGGGACAACTTCGGGCACGGGATGGCGCATGCTGAAAAAGTAGCTGTGGAAGCCGGGGCTTTGGCCTACCTCGAAGGGTCGAGGCTTTCCCTCCAGGATTCATCCCGGAGGGGAGCCAGCACCCTGGCCCAGATTGCGGGTTTGCTCCATGATTTGCGCCGGGGCGAGAAAGATCATGGACAAGTTAGCGCTGCGGCCGCGGCGCCCCTTCTTGTGGAATTAGGCACTTCCCCCGGGCAAAGCCGCTATATCGTAGAAGCGATTGCCAATCATGAAGCTTTCATCGAGCCCCGGAGGATTGATTCTACCGTAGGGCAGATAATCAGCGACGCCCTCTACGACGCGGATAAATTCCGCTGGGGCCCGGACAATTTTACGCTTACTCTATGGCAGATGCTCCGTTTTTCCCAGGCCCCCATTGGGCGGCTGATTCACAGGTTTCCAAAAGGAATGAGGGGAATTGCCCGGATCAAAGACACTTTCCGGACCGAGGCGGGCAAGATTTACGGCCCGGAGTTTATCGACCTGGGCCTTAAAATCGGCGAGAAGATCTATCAACACCTGCAGGAACGGTTCGCTGCGGAACTTAGTGTTGAAAAGAATGATGGATCATGAGGTGAATCTAAGTTTACATTCCCACCAAAGCCGTCATGCCGCCCTATTTTTCTTCTTTGAGGAGGGAAGCCCTCTTGATGGCTTCCGGACCGAATTTGTTCCGGATGCGGTCCACGGCTTCCGTGGACCGTTCCACTTTTTTTCTGCTGGAATCGAAGAGGAAAAGTTGTTCGGAGTCGTCCCGCCGGCAAAGGTTGGAGATGCAGACCCCGAGGAGCCTAGCCCGTTTTTTTAGGGCTTCGGTCTTAGCGAGGAGTTTCAATACCGACTGATAAATTTCAATCCCCTGGTCGGTCGGGGTGGGAAGGGTGGCGCTCCGGGTGGTTAGACTGAAATCGGGATAGCGGACTTTCAGATGAACGGTATAACCTTTCATCTTTTGTTTCCTCATCTCCCATCCAACTCGTTCGGCTTGATCCAGCAGAATTTTTTTCATCGCTTCCAGGTCCGCAAGATCCGGGGTGAAGGTTTCTTCCTGGCTGATCGATTTGGCTTCTGACCCGGAGACAACGGGCCGGTTATCTTCCCCTCTGGCCAGCGCTACAAGATCCTGGCCAAACTTTCCCAGCTTGGCTTGGATTCTTGCGACCGGATAGACCGCCAGTTGCCCGGCAGTAAGGATTCCCATTCCTTTGAGAATTTCTTCGGTGGACTTCCCCACTCCCCAGAGTCTGGCAATGGGCAAATCCGCGAGAAATCGCTGTACTTGTTCGGGTTTAATCTCCACCAACCCGTCGGGTTTCTTGAGGTCGGAAGCGATCTTGGCCAGAAATTTATTCGGGGCAATGCCGGCAGAGGCCGTGAGGGCAGTTGTTTCGCGGATTTTGTGCTTGATTTCCGAGGCGATCTTTAAGGCGGGGCCGAAAAGCTTTTCGCTCCCGGTAACATCCAAAAACGATTCATCCAGGGATAGCGGCTCGATCAGGGGGGTATATTCCTTCAGAAGCTGGAAGATCTGTTCGGATACTTCCCGGTATCGTTGCATCCGGACGGGCAGGAAGATCCCCTGGGGACAGAGTTTGCGGGCTTGGGAGGTGGGCATTGCCGAGTGTACCCCGAAAACGCGGGCTTCATAGGAAGCGGCCGAAACCACCCCTCTCTTCTCCGCTTCTCCCCCCACGATGACCGGCAGGCCCTTGAACGCCGGATGATCCCGCTGTTCCACCGAAGCATAGAAAGCATCCATGTCGATATGAATGATCTTGCGATTCAATTTTATTCTTTACCGCAGAGCACGCCGAGAGCGCAGAGAAATCAAAATAAGGCAATAAAGTAAAACGTGGAAAATAAATCCGAAAGAGGAAATTGGAAATCCTATCCTGGCAACTTACTTTTCACCCTTGAGCTTTTTAAGAGTTGCCTCCCGAAAATTTTTGGCCCGTTCATCCCTGGAATTTAATTTTAGAACGGTGTCAAAAGCCTCCAGAGCCTCCTGGTATTTCTGGGTCTGGTACAAGGCCACTCCCAGGCCGTAATGGGCCTGGTGAAAGCGGGGATTGGCCTGAAGAGTCTTTTGGTACTGCTCAATGGCCCGGGGGTATTCTTTGTTGCGGACGAAGGCATCCCCCAGGTTTTTCATGATCACCGGATTTTCGGGGCTGCGGCTGAGGGCGGATTGGTAGGCCTGGATGGACTCGGAAAGCCTTCCTTGCTGGCGGTAGGCGACTCCCAGCTCGTTAAAAAAAAGGGCGCTGTCGTTCTTGGGGTTGTCTTTAAGCGGTTCCAGAAGGCTGACGACTTTATCGGCCTGACCGCGTTTGTTCAAAAGCGTAGCCTCTTCGGCCAGCCGGTCAAAGCGGGAAAGCTTTTCTTTCTCAGCTCCCTGAGCCAGACCCTGGAAAGGGATGGAGCCGAAGGCAATGGCGCCGGCAAGGAGGAAAAGGGAGGGGATTAAAAAAAACGAGGGGAAGGACTTTTGTCCTTCCCCTGGCGTTATGCGTTTCATAGAAATGGGGATTGACTACCTCAGCCTATGAACGGCCCTGAAAGTACTTAAGGCTTACGGTGCAATGTTCTTCAACCCTTCATCAATCGTGAAAACTGCTCCGCACTTGGGGCATTTCACTTTCGTCTCTTTGCTCACCATACCAGCGCAGCCGAAGGAAAATGCCGCTAAGACCGTTAATGCTAAGACCATGCTTATCATCTTCTTCACTCCCCTTCACCTCCTTTCTTTTGGCAGATATCTCCAACCATAAAAAAGCCAAACTCCGAGCCCCCTCCATTGC
>CAZIDC010000199.1:0-1938 GCA_964537885.1 uncultured Syntrophaceae bacterium
AGCTTGTCGAACCACAAAAAAATACTTTTGCAAGAGGCTCATATTGATATTGAATATTATCTCTGCGTTCTCTGTGGTTAAATTTTGACAATACTAACGAACTGCAAAGGAGGTTCAATATGAGTAGTAAGAGTGTAGTGCAATATGATGAACGAGGCATAATGGACGGGAGCACCGTCGGGCTTCCGCGAAAGATGTCCCGCGAGATCTGGCTGCAGGAGGTTTTCCCCGAATGGGGGACATACCTGAATTACGAGATTGATCAGTTTAAGGTTAAGCCCAAAACTGGCGCCATGTGGTACTTCGGCGGACCTTCCTTCGCCTTGAAGTCCCAGGCCGGAGCCGTTTTCACGGTGGACCTCTATGCCGGCCCCAGCCTTTTCACGGATTACTCTTACTGCGGCGTTTGCCGCACCAGCGGGGCGGACAAGCTCTACTGGATGCGCCTGAATCCCCATGTGATCGATCCCTGGAAATTCAAACGCCTGGATGGAGTATTTATTACCCATCACCACCAGGACCATATGGATTTTTACACCATCAGCGCGGCCCTTCAGACCACGAAATGCAAATTTATCGCTCCCCCCGAAACTTGCCGCCGGATGAAGAAAAATATGGGGGTTCCGGAGGACCGCATCATCGTGGCCCGGGTGGGGGAGAGGATTCAAATCGCGGACATGAAGGTCGACATCGCCCCCAACTTCGATGTCATCGTTACCAAGACCGGATTTGATACGCCCCAGCCCTTTGAAGAAGTTGCTGCCAGTTATATCTTCAACACGGAGGGCGGAGGAATCGCCTTCTTAGGAGACACCCTGTACCACAACGGCTATCGCATGGTCGGTGAGAAGTACAAAGTCGATGTGGTCTGCATGGATATGGGGAACAACGCGCCCGGCTATACGGACAAGATGTCTCCGTGGGACGTCTGGCGGATAGCCGAAGCCCTGAACGCCAAAGTAGTCATCCCGGATCACTTCGACAACTGGGCTAATTGCTATGAAGATCCCAAGTATTTGTCGGAGATCGTCAAATGGAAGAATAAAGAAAATCGCCCGGAGATGAAGACCGTCATTCTCCTCGCCGGTGCCCGGTACATCCATCCGGATGACCAGAACATCGGCCGCTACGTCTACCCTGACTGGCGGGAATGGATGAACTGGAAGAAAAGCGTAGAGTACGGATTGGCCAGCAAATAGAAAGGACAGCTTCGCAAAACTCTCGTACCCCTCGGGGCGCGAGGGTTTTACAGTTTTATCAATGATCCAATATGGCAATCGCCCGGACTGGGGAGCCGGTTCCTTTGCGGATGCGCAGGGGCAGTGCGATAAAAGTGAATCGTTTTCCAACGAGCTTATCCAGGTTGCAAAGGTTTTCGTAATGAGTAACCCTACGCTCTCGGCAGACCATGTGGCAGGGGTAGGTTTTATCCAAGAACATATCCGGGCTGGTATTATCCACGCCGAAATTAACTGCCCCCTGATCAATGATGTACTCTGTAGCCTCCCGGTTCAACCCCGGCTGGTGGGTTGAATATTCCGGCTTTCCGTAATAACGGTCGTAGTGCCCGGTATAGAATAGGACGGTATCGCCGGGACGAATTTCCTGTTTCCATCGTTTTAATTCAGCTTTGATCTTGCCGGCCCCGAACTGCGTCTGCACGGGGACGTCGCTCATATCAAGGCCTATTGCCGAGGTGACGCAGTTTTCCATAGGGATCTCATCAACAGAAGGAGCATCCGGATCCCTGGAGAGATGGCTGACCGAATCGATATGCGTCGGCCCATGGTCGCACATCATGATACCGCTCGACCGGTAAGAAAACCCTGTGCCCAGCATACGGCCGGATTCTTCATGGGACATGTGTTCCCATATAACCGTCTTGGCGTGGCCAGGATAGACCGGCATGCCCGTGTAGATTTCTTGACTTAAATCGAT
>CAZIDC010000199.1:2038-4197 GCA_964537885.1 uncultured Syntrophaceae bacterium
GGAAGCTGGACCTGTTGGAAGGCTGGAAGATTTTTCTCCTCGGTGACTACGATGATATCCTTCTTGGCCAATACTTGCAAAATAGGCATCCAGAGGCACGCGTGCCACAAGGGTTGCTTTCCATAAAAAATATCCTCGTATAACCTCCGAAAAGCATTCTGATCAGGGGGCATGTAGTCCTTGGCGTAGGCATAATGGGCCAGGCCTCCGGGAGCAGGGGTGGCGATGATGATCGTCCCTCCTTCTTTGGTGAAAAAATCCAAGTTGGCCGCTGGCCAGCAGGAATGAGCAAAAAAGCGGTCCCCGGGAAAGGACCCGCTGATGGCGATATCCAGGCCACCTCCAGGGATTGCGCTCCGATCCAGAGTATAATAACGGTCATATTTGGCCACGGAAGCGCGGCAGGCGGCATTCGTTTCACCGGCGGTAACTTGCATGACCTTAAGGTCCGGATTGAGAATAACCAGTAGGGACATGGAAAACCCAGGCATTCTCGCCGCCTCTTCAATGTCCTGGCGCATAATATTCTTCGGCGGTTGGTACCCCAGGCCGGAGTAAGGGGCGGTGGTCAAGCGGTGGTTCCACTCGATGGTCTCATAGGAACAGACTCCAGGTAGGATCATGGACCCTCCCCCGCCATATCCCCACAGGGTCGCCTGGGTCATGGTTACCGCAAGAGAAAAGTCAGCTTGAAGTAACTTGCGGTGCACGTTAACCGGTGTGCCCAAGGTGGTCACGCCAATGAATTCGAAATCCCATGAATCTTTGCACCGGCTCTGGGAGATGGGAATACCGCTCTTTAGAATATCCTCGCCGAGCTTTCTCTTCAGTTCGGCTTCGTTCATCTCCCGCAAAGCCCCGCTGGCCACGAGGATTTCTATCTTAGCTCCAACTCTTTTAAGCTTCTTTAAAACAGGGAGAAGAATCTGGTGGGCCGGGGTCAGGCGCGCAAAGTTGTCGATGAGGAGGAGAACGTTTTTACCCCTGCCAATTTGCTGGGAGAAAGGAATCCCGGCCGCCGGCTCCTCCAGGGCACGTAGGATTTCCCCGGGCAAATCCCGGATTGGGGGAGCGAAGGGTGGGTCGAAGACCATGGCCAGGTTATGATCCGGGATCTTCAGGGAAAGTTTTTTTTCACCATAAGGGATTTTGATCTCGCCCATGACCTATCCTCCAGCAATATTCAAGATGAAGGAAATCTCATCCTGGGGATGTACCGGAACTTCCATAGCCTGGGGCTGATTTAAAGGAATGATCTTCTGATTCAAAAAAACTGCCCAGGAAGGAATGATCCGGCCCTCCGTATCGAAGAGATGCCGCCTCATGCGGTTGCCGAAGCGGTTAACCAGAGCATTCACCACAGTCTCCAGGGTGGCCTGATCTCCTACCGTCAGGTTCAATCCCGAAGCCCCGGCGGCATCCGATAACGGAGGAAACAGTTTGAGCCGGATTTCCATCCCCTAGCCCAGCCTTCCCCGTTTGGCTAAATCGTCAGCAATATCCTTCAGCCCCAGCTTTTCCAAGGTTTCCCTCTTTTGCAGACCCGTCTTCTCATTCCAGCCCCGGGCCTGATAATACTCATCCAGGATCAGGTCGAACTTTCCCCTGTCAACCACAGCGCCATGACTGGGGCCCCCGCCGGCCAGCCCTTCTTTGAAGAACCGTTCGGGGATGATGTCCTTCTCCCGTCCGGCACCCTCCCGGGCGTTGAAAGCCTTCTCGATGTTGAAGGACCGCTCTCCGGCCAGGAGCATCTCCTCTTCCGAGAGCTTGGTCCCGTTGCAGGCATTGTAAAACCGGGTGGCCAATTCGACTCCTTTTTTCCGCAGGTAGGAAAAAGTAGCGGACCGATAATAAGCAAACTTGCAAAGGCCCAGGAGGTCGCCGACGGTCACAAAATTCTCGCTCCAGGCCAGAAGCTTTCCTTTTCCCTTGAGGCCCTGGAAGATGTCCGCGGCCTCAGAGCTGCCGAAGAACTGCAATCCTTCTTCTGGGGTAATCAATTCTTCGACATAAGGGTTGGAACGAAGATGGTCCGAGCCACGAGTGCTGGTGGCATAGGAGACGGCGCGCACAGGCATTCCCCGGGGATCCCCCGCCGACATTTCTGAACCTTTGACCACCATGGCAAACTGCTCTGCCCCTTTTCCGATGGCCCG
>CAZIDC010000199.1:4297-5842 GCA_964537885.1 uncultured Syntrophaceae bacterium
GTCTCCCATTCTAACTTGGTCACGGTTCCGGCGTACTTCCCGCTGGGGATACGGTATTCCCTGCGGCAGCGCACCGGGCACATGGGGCAGGCGCTGGCCTTGATTTGATAATCGCTCCGGAAGACTTCGGGGTCTAAAGGTTTCCAGTCAAAATCCCCCAGGCGCCAATTCTTGGCCCCGTGGATGCCAAACTTCACCCGGTGGTACATGAACCGGCAGGTCCCGTATTTGGTGGCCGGCGGCACGTAGGGGTCCACCGAGATAACCTGAAGGTAATCCTGGTAGGCCTTTTGGAAGGCATCTCTATCGGCAATCCCGACATCCTTTGTTCCGCGGGTGGCCACCGCCTTCAAGTTCTTCGATCCCATGACCGCCCCCATGCCGGTCCGGGCAAAGGTCCCCATGATGCCGTCAGAAAAAATACTGGCTAATCGAACCTTTTTCTCTCCAGCCGGACCGATGACTAATGTGCCGATTTCATGGTCCCCCAGATTTTCCCTCAACGCCTGGTCTGTCTCCATGGTGGTCTTGCCCGAGAGATGCCCGGCATCTCGAACCTCCACTTTCTCACCGTCAATCCAGAGATAGACGGGCTTCAGAGCCGCTCCCTGGAGGATGAGCATATCGTAGCCCGCTGATTTGAGCATTGCTCCCCAACGGCCTGAGGAATGTCCGTCGCCGAACATTTCGGTTATAGGTGACTTGGCCGTTGCTGTGGTCCGGCTGGCAGCAGGTACAGCCGTCCCGAAAAGCGCCCCGGGGGTGAAAATCAGCCGATTGGCAGGGTCAAAAGGGTGGACTTCGGGGGTCACTTCATTGTACAAAAATCTAGAGCCAAACCCCCGTCCCCCAATATAATGGCGCGCAAAAGCCGGGTCCAGTTCTTGCTTTTCCACTTTTCCCGTGGAAAGGTCCACCCGCAAGATATTTCCAGCATAAGCTCCTCTTTTCCGGGCCATGATCATTTCCTCCCTTCCGCCAGTAAGTGGGAGGACGGTGCGGGAAGTTGGGTTATCGTCTGGGGGAGGGTTTTGATCTGTTCGGCTCCGGCGATATTGTGCCTGGCCGTGGCGTCCTCGTTAGCCAGGATGGATGCAAAGCGGCGGCGGCGGATTTCCGCACTTCCCTGATGATCCGCCAGGACCAGGACCTTGCTCGGGCAGTATTGGACACAGGCTGGGTTACCCCCGCAGAGATCACACTTCAAGGCTTTTTTCTTTTCCGGGTCATAAACCATGATCCCGAAGGGACAAGCACCAATGCAAGCGGCGCATCCCGTGCATTTCTTTTCATCCACCACTACGATATTTAATTTTTTGTGCTGAACGATGGCTTCCTCTGGGCAGGCACGCTGGCACCAGGGGTCTTCGCACTGCTGGCAGGTGATGGGAATAGTGATCCCCACTGCAAGAGGGACAACTTTAATGCGGGACTTCTTGGGATTGAAAGCTCCGGTATTCTCGAGAGAGCATATTAACTGACAAGTCTCGCAACCAGAACAAATTCGGTCGGCTTGGTCTGGCCGGGAGATATAAAGGATGCGGT
>CAZIDC010000200.1:0-5841 GCA_964537885.1 uncultured Syntrophaceae bacterium
GCCTTCTTTGAAAACGGGGTACTTCGGGATATTCGCCTAAGGGACATCTTTCAGGCGAGGGATATCCCGCGTTAGGAATGAAGCAAAAGAACAGCCTCCGGGACTTGTTCCCGGAGGCGTCAGCAGGCAGGGAATCAGTCTCTTCTATTTCTTGGCCTCTTTGGCGCATTCCACGCACAAGCCGTTTTCGTCCAGGCATTTATCGCAGTGCATTCGCCGGCATACCCTGCACTCGGTGATTGACGTTTTAATGTCACCTTCCGCTTCGGCACCGCAAGCCACACACGCAAATTTCTCTTCCTCCATAAGACATCCCCCTTTCTTTGTGTCTCCTTGTACTTATAATAGTGACGACACCCTCCCGTGTCAATGAGCCTACCGATAATCCGTAACCGGAAACCGGGACGATTGCCCTCTATCCCCAGTCATGGAATCTCCTGTTTTTCGCTTTAGGCCCAAGTCTATTTTCTTCCTTGACGAATGGATCGAAACCATGCTATTTTAGATCCAAGAAATCGGAAGTTTTTGCGATTACAATGGCCACAAAGACTTTTCACTTTGTGGCCTTTTTTTTAGCGAGACCTTCTGAGATTTCAAATCATCGATAAGGAGATAAAAGAAATGGCCCAAGGAACTGTGAAATGGTTTAACGACAGCAAAGGATTCGGCTTCATTGCCAATGATGACGGAAGCGAAGCTTTTGTCCACCATACATCCATCCAGGGTGAAGGCTTTAAGAGCCTCGCCGAAGGTGACAAGGTCAGCTTTGAGACGGAAGAGAGCCCGAAAGGCCCCAGGGCGACCAAGGTTATCAAGCTGTAAGCCGAGTAGCTGGAAAAGGCGGCCTCCTGTCGGGGGCGCCTTTTCATGAAAGGGTGCGGGAAGCAGAAGAAATTAGTGTTAATTTTGAAATAGATGTCCTGGCCATGTTGCAATCCGAGAAGCGGGTGCCTTTCGCAAGCGGGGCTTGACATTTTCCCTTAACCTGGTAGTATTCGCTTTGACCGCCTGACCTTACCAAATTTCTATCAACCATAAACCCTTAGGGTGGCGTATGGCGCTTGGACGTCCAAATCCCATTTCTCTAAAGAGAGGTGGGATTTTATATTTCTGGGGCTCAGCTCTGTTAGGATAACGAAACGTTATCAGAGAACATTAAGAAATATCCCGTGGATTTGAAATTATTTTAGAACCCACTTCCCTGTTGGGACATAGAAGCTCCCCTGCCCCCTACCTTCTATGACCCCATATTTCTTCCCAATAAGTATAAACTGGTTGCAATGTCTATCATAAATTCGTAAAATATTTTGGGCGCCGGGCTACGCATCCTGAAGGCGCTTTCCTGACTACCGATCGTATTGGTCCATAAATTTTAGGTACTTCGCCAGCAGCAGGTCCTTGTCGAATTCCCAGAATTTCTTCGTCATCTCTTCCTGTTCCCTTCTGCTGAAGTACTCCATGGAGAAGGCGAAAAAACCTTTTTCTTCTTTCGTCATGTGCCCCGGATAGAATTCGACCAGAGTTTTACAGATGGTTAGGATCGGCCCTAGGGCGTCCGAGTCCCTCTTCATATAACTTTCTCTAGCCATCTCCAAGTTGGTGATGATCTTCCGGTTCTGGATATGTTCCAGGACCAATTCATCCAGGAGCTTCTTATGCTCGGGAAGGAGCCTTTTCATGGACAGGTTTTCGAAGAGAATAGTTTCCTCTTTTCCATGGTGGCATAAATCAGCATAATTTTTGGCGAAGTCTATGGCCCCATCGATGAAAATCAAATCCACCTTCTTTCTCTGGCCGAATTTTTCCAATTCCCTCTGTATCAAATCGACCATGCGCTCGATAAATCCGTGCTCTACCGTTAGAATTGCGATGGGGGTCATGATAATTTTTTCTTCCATCTTCAGGATCCTTCATGAAATGATTTTTAAATACTATGCCGATGCTCGCGGCATTCAAGCCTTCCTTCGTTACTTCTATTCTCATTCACCTTTCGGATACTCTTGCACCTGAATACCTAAACTTTGTCTGAAATAGGCGGTCTCAAAAACGTCATTCAGGCGAGAGCGGGAATCCAGAAAGAAAGACTGGATTGCGCGTCAAGCCCGGAATAACAGATGGGAAGGTTTTCTGAAAAAGGTATCCACACACGGCATGACCATCAGGCTTAAAGGCAATTTCATCAACGGATCTCATTGTCCTTGGGTATCTATTGATGCAACGGATGGGTATAGCTAGGGCAAAACAAATCCTATATTCAATTCAAAAAAAGGCAGGGTAAGGGTTACCCTGCCTTTTTTATGTACATTCCCGCCTTTCGTCAATCTACCTGGCCTTTAGACTTCTTCCAGCATGGTGGTGAATAAATCGTGGTGCTCTTCCTCGTCTTCAAGAATCTCTTTAAAGATGAAGGCTGTGGTAACGTCTCCCTCCTTTTGGGACATTTCAATAATTGACTTATACATTGTGATCGCTTCTTCCTCGGCCTTCGTGTCATTCTCCAAGAATTCTTTCAGGCTTCCCCCCACAACGATCGGATCCGGCTTCGTGGTCGGGGTTCCGCCCAGATACCATAACCTTTCGGCGATTTTCTCAGCATGTTTCATCTCCGCAATAGCGGTCTGCTTGAACTTATCCTGCACCGCCACCCCCTTCACCCCCACCACCTGTATATGCTGCCACATGTACTGAACGCTCACTTGAATCTCCCGAGCGATGGCTTTGTTCAGCATCTCTTTCAGTTGTTCGCTCACCTTGGTCATCGGCGCTAATGAAACAGCCATGATTCCCCCCCCCTTTTTTTTGAATTGAATTTTTTCTTATAACCCTTAACGCTAAACCCAGCCCAAAAAACTTGATCAGCAACGGCTGATTATTGAACCAATTTGAAAATCAATGTGGCTAATACCTTCCTCCCATCTTTACTGTATTAATGAAAGGGGAAAAAGCAAATGGGGTGAATACTGTATTTAGGGACTATAAATACAGTATTTTAGTACACCCCTTCCTTCCTTTTAAAGAAGTGCGGCTTATGATTAATCTTATTTTGGTATTCACTCAAAAGAAAGGGGAGTAAATCCCGTACCCAATTCCTTTCAATCCGGAAACCGATCTACCGCCGATCCCTTTTGACGAGCGCCATTGTGAGCTGGCTTTGAAACCTAAGGAAGCGGGCTTGCCCTGGACATGAATTTTGTATGGTGTGCGGGGGAGTTTTTAAAAACCCCATTGAACGTAAGGGAACGGTGCTCCCTTAGGGTGCAAGATTCAGGTATTATATTCAGTAGACCCCTGTCAAGAAATTTACTTGTCGGGGGAAGTGGGAGGGGAAATCTATTTCATGCGTTGGTATGATATACAGCGTCATAACTCAGCACCTCCTGTGAGGGCCAAAGCCTTGGGTTACGATCCTCTTGGAAGTTGTAACTCAGCCTTTTAGGGCTGATCGCCAGGCCTGACGGTAGGAGGATGCGAAATTACCCATGGTGCTCTGTATAGGTATATGGAAACGAGCGGGGAGGGAATCTAAATCCGGAGGGTACGCCGGGATGTGGATTGAATCTCCCGGCGGCTATGAGGTTTCCTGGCTCCTGAGTTCCAACTCGATGACTTTCCCCACCTCCTTTTTCATCTCGACCTTTCCGTTGAATTCTCCGCCTTCCACGACGGCGAGCGTATGGGCAAAAATATCCCCCCACACCTTTCCTTTCGATTTGATCTCTACCAACTCCTGGGCGCGTAGGTTTCCTTCAACCTTTCCCCCGACGATAATCTTCTTGGCCTTGATCTCCCCTTTCACCACGGCGCTTTCGCTCAGGATCACGCAGTCGGCATCCAGCGACCCGTCCACCTGGCCGTCGATCCGCAAAGTCCCTTTGAGGCTGAGTTCTCCCTTGAAATTCGAGTTGGCCCCCAAGAAGGATTCCAGCTTGTTCGTTTCCTTGGCAAACATCACGACCTCCCCTGAAGGAATTTTTTCGGGTTGACGCTCTTTCCCTTCTCCCATACTTCATAATGGACGTGGGGACCGGTCGATTTCCCGGTGGAGCCCACGTACCCGATGGTCTCCCCCCGGTTGACCGTTTCCCCTGCTTTGACGGCGTTCTTTTTGTTGTGGGCATAGACGGTGGTAAACCCGCACCCGTGTTCAATCACCACCAAATACCCGCTGTGCGCCGTCCAGCCCGCGTGGCTGACGATCCCGTCGGCAGTGGCCCGGATGGGCACTCCGGGACTGGCCGATATGTCCATCCCGGAATGGAAACTCATCTCCCCGGTGAAAGGATTCTCCCTCCTGCCGAAGGGGGAGCTCACATTCCCTTTTACCGGGTATCCCTTGGGAACGGCCAGGTATATGTCTTTCTGACGGCGCAAATAGTCCTTGATTTCGTCGACCGTTTCAACGGTCTTTTGCAGCTCTTCCATGAGGGTCTGCATATCGACGGAACCGGAGTAGGAGGTATCCAGCGTCTCCAGGACTTTGTCTTTCGAGTCCAGGGAAAAGATCCTGCGGAAATCCCGCTCCGCTTCATGCAGGGCGGTCACGGTTGAGTTCCACTGGGAAAATTGTTTGGTGTAAAAATCCACCTTTTCCACCAGGGAGGAATACTGAAGCCCGTGGACGACCAGCATGGAGATTTGAATAGCCCCGGCGACCAAAAAAAAGGCCACGAGGACGATCCCCATCACCGGAATCCTCAGGTTCAAGGATTTCAGGTTATTATGGGGAACCACCAGAATTGTGATCGGCGTCAGGCCTTTTTTGCACAACCGATAAATTCTTCCCATGGGAGCCTTCATTCGAAAAACCGAATATTTTCCATCGCCTGGCAGGAGATGGAAAATTTTTTCCCTGCCCTTAAAGGGCAGTCGCACACTTTTGGCAGTTTAACGGCTAATTTTGTAATTCCAGCGGGCTCCGTTGGAGAGCCAGGCTAGATCGCGAGCGCCTTAAGCATCTGATTTTATTAATTTTTTTGAAATCGAGGGGAAAAGCGCCCTTTCACCTTGCCTTATACTGCTTCAAGCTATGTGCCATGACCCCCCGGGGATGCAGAGCCGACTTGCTTTCGCAGAGATACAATGACTCGCAAGGAATTGTACCGGCTGAAGGTCAAACGGGTCCGCAGAGAGATCGAAAAAACACGGGCGGCTTTTGGCCCCGAAAAGCCCAAAGGATAACTTTTTCCTCAAAGCTCAGGGGTCGCTGTTCTTTTCTCCTCCCTGCTTCTGCCAATCTTCTGAAAAAGCTAAATAGATTCCGTCATAGGATATAAAGGTCTCCTTTAAACGTCTTCCCCCCGCCTCCCAATCTGTCCTTCCATGCCTTTGCCTTTCTTATGGCGGAATTTCAACTTGTGCTAAAATTCCCTTGACACACAATTGCCTTTTTTGTATATTCAACCCACGCCAGAGCGAGATCTTATCAGTTTGTTGCGGGTTGTGCGTGGACCTTTGCCCCGATGAGATACTGATTAAGAGAAAATATGGTTGTGCCTTCCTGAGAACTGCATAGTAGTATGTGAGACAGGGGCATTGAGCATTATTGAGGAGGGTGGTGAATTTTCAAGGGATGTAGGTCCTTTGATTGATGGAAATGTGGGGGCGGGTTTTAACCCTCCCCTACTAAAAATGTGCTAATGTTTCCAAAAAAGGGGATAAGGAGGTTCCTATATGGCAGATTATTACATTAATATCTTTTTGGATAATGAAAAATTCAAGAAGATTGAAAATGCTGGGTTAGCAGATCAGGTTAAGGAGATAAGTGGTAAAAAGGTGATTCAGGTGGATCTTACCCAGAAGGAGCATAAGAAAATTTGCAAGAGTTTCCCGGACATAACAACA
>CAZIDC010000201.1:0-5840 GCA_964537885.1 uncultured Syntrophaceae bacterium
GAACGGGGATGTTTATCAACGCGGCCCTCCCCGAGGAGACCGCGGCTTTTATCCGAGACTTATCGATCTGAAGCATGGTCTTATAAAACCATGAGCCTTTTAGCCTGGGAAATTGAAGAATGCCGAAAGCAAACAGGTCCAAAATATCCTTCGCTGATGAATGGGAACGATTCGCCTAAGGGGAGCATCATGATCCGCATCGCTTGCTGGGAGCACACCCCCCGGAAGAACAAGGGGGGGAAGGCATTACGCCCCAGCACTGCTTCCATCGTCTGGTAAAATAAAGCCGATGATCAAGAAAATTGCCGATCACCCTTTTCTCTTTACCGGCTGCTGGGAGTTGCGGGAAATGCTGGGCCGCAGCGCCCGGGATGAACAGCAGCTCTTGGAGGCGGTGGAAGAGATCCCTCTCGACTCCATCTACTATCATACCCACAGCTTCTTTCTGCGCCACAAGTACATCGCCGGCCCCTACCCGAACGATTTCGCCACCTGGGCGGCCATTCAAGTGCGCGACCGGGTTTTGGGCGAAAAGCTCGGCATCCTGGACCCCTATGATTTCGAAAATCTGGAAGCCGTACGCGCCGAGATTGTAACCATCATCGAAGAACATCTTTCGCAACTGCAGATTATCCCCCGGGCCATCTACGGGGAGCCCTTTTATTTTATGCAGTCCCGGATCATCGAGGTGCCGACCGATCTGGAAGCACGGACCCTGACGGAATTCCGGGAAATCCTGGCCACCGTGGATGTCAGCGTGGTTTATTACCACACCTTTGAGGCCATGCTCCGCCTGGGAAGGAAGAAAGGAGACTTTGCCCTCTGGGTTGAAGACCAGCTTGGTCTCCCCGAATTGGCCCAGAAGATATCCACTCTTGACCCCTACATGACCACCCTGGAGTCGGTTCGCACCCGGATCATTAGGTTATGCGATGAAGTTCTGGAGAAGGGGACTTGGAGATGAGCGCCCTGGATGATTATAGGGAAGTGGCCCCCAAAGGGACCATAGACCTCCTGAAACGCCTGGCGGATAAGGTTAAGGGGAAAGGAATCCTGCATATCAACTCCACCAAGATTGGGGGGGGGGTGGCGGAAATCCTCCGCAGCCTTGTCCCTCTCCTTCAAGATGTTGGTCTTATGGCTCGATGGGAAGTCATCTCGGGAAACGAGGGATTTTTTGCCACCACCAAGGCTTTTCACAATGCCCTCCAAGGACAAGAACAACATATCTCTAAAGGAATGCTTAATGCTTATCTGGAGATGAACAAAGAGAATGCCGGGCGTCTTTCTTTCGATTCAGATTACGTGGTCATTCACGACCCTCAACCGGCGGCCCTGATTGATTATCGTTCCTCAAAAGGCAAATGGATCTGGCGCTGTCATATCGACATTTCACGGCCCCATTGGAAGGTTTGGAATTTTCTGCGGCAATTCGTTGTGAAGCATGATGCCGCCATTTTTTCGTTGCCCCGGTTTGCTCAACGTCTGCCCATCCCTCAGTTTCTCATCTACCCTTCCATTGACCCATTGAGCGATAAAAACCGGGAGCTTTCCCAGAAAGAGGAGGACCAAATCCTCAAACGGCTGAACGTCCCCCTGGACAAGCCAATTTTACTCCAGGTTTCCCGCTTCGACCGTTTTAAAGACCCCTTGGGAGTAATCCAGGCTTATCGACTGGTCAAGAAGCACCATGATGTTCGCCTGGTTTTAGCCGGCGGGGGGGCCACGGATGATCCCGAAGGAGAAATTGTTCTTACGGAAGTCCGGGAGGCGGCCCGGGATGATCAGGATATCCTTATTCTCTTGCTTCCCCCGGATGCCAACCTGGAGATAAACGCCCTGCAGAGAGCGGCGACCATCGTTTTGCAAAAGTCTTTGCGGGAAGGGTTTGGCTTAACCGTGGCCGAAGCGATGTGGAAGGGCAAGCCGGTTATTGGCGGATTCACCGGCGGCATCACCGTTCAACTCGTTTATGGGGTGACCGGGTTTACGGTGAATTCTATCGAAGGAGCGGCCTTCCGCATTCACCACTTGTTAGATAATCCCGAAGTGATGTTAAAAATGGGCGAAAATGGAAGAGAATACGTTCGCCAGAATTTTTTAATCACGCGCCACGTCGGCGATTATTTAGCCCTGATGAAATACTGGGCACGCTAAACAGGCGAAGGGAGAAAAGAATGCAAAGCATGAAGACGTTCGTCATTTTTATCCTGCTCATCATGATCGCTTTCGGAATCGGGTATGGTTTGGGGTATATGAAGTTAAAAGGCGCCCAGAAAGAATGGGCCGTGGCCAAGGGGGAGCTGCAGTCCAAAATCAGCACCCTGGAAAAAGAATTGTTCCGGGCCAGGGCCCGAGAATCCCTCCGGGAGATGTCCGAAACCGTCTCCCAAATCGGCGCTCATCTTGCGGAGAAGAATTTTGGCCTGGCCGTAAAGGCAGTTGATGGATTGAAGGAATCCTTCTCAGCAATCCAGCCGGTTTTGGATGAAGAATGGAAGTCGAAATTGGCCTTCTTCCTACCCGCCCTCGAAGAAATCAAAAAGGAAGCGGAGAATCTAAATCCGGCGGTTAGGAAAAAAACCGAAGATTTCAAGACCCTTTTTGAGCAATCCTTGAAGCCCGTCAGGAAAGAATTGGACAAGAAATAAGGGTTGAAGACATCATTCCTGCTTTTCCAGGCGCACTTGAGCCAAGGCCCCAATAAGGTCGGCAGCCCAGCGGTAGATGTTCCGGTCTTTGAGGGTTTCCCTCATTCTGTGCATGCGTTTTTTTTGCTCCTGGATATCCATCGTTAGGGCGGCGCGAATGGCCTCGGCCATCTGCTCGATGTCGTAGGGGTTGACAATCAAGGCATCCCAGAGCTCCCTGGAAGCCCCGGTGAACTGGCTGAGGATCAAGACGCCGTCCTCATCTTCCCGGGAACCGATGAACTCCTTGGCCACTAAGTTCATTCCATCATGCAAGGAAGTCACTAAGCAGAGGTCAGCCGACTCATAGTAAGGCCTGATTTCCTCGTGGCTATGGTGCTTCATCAAAAGGACGATGGGCTTCCATTCTTTGGTCTGAAAGCGCCAATTAATCCGGTCTGCTTCCATCTCAACCGTCGCCATTAAGTCGTGGTATTCCTTAATGTGGGTCCGGCTGGGGGCTCCAAGCTCTACGAAGGTGAATTCACCCTGGTAAGTTGGGTGCTTTTCCAAAAAGCGCTCGATGGCTTTGAAGCGTTCCAGGATCCCTTTCGTATAATCAAGGCGATCCACCCCCACCCCTAAGTATTTCCCCTTGATGCCCAGTTCTTTTAAAAGGCTTATCTTGCCGGATTGCGGTGCCTGACCTGCTTCGGCAGCGGGAGTATGGCTGGGAAAGGCGATGCTGATGGGGAAGGGCTTTACCAGGGTTGTATGACCCCCTCTTTCGACCGTGAAATGTTCCCAGTCGATGCGCGACTCCAGGACGCGGTCGATGGTATCCAGAAAATTGTTACAGTGATATTGAATATGAAAGCCGATCAGGTCGGCACTCAGCATTCCGTAAAGAAGCTCCCTTTGCCAGGGGCAGATGCCGAAGGATTCTGGGTTGGGCCAGGGAATATGCCAGAAAAGAGCCACGCGGGCATCCGGTCGTTCTTCCTTGATGAAACGGGGCAAAAGGGCGAAATGGTAGTCCTGGATTAAAACCAGCGGGTCCTTGGCAGCGGCGACCTCTTCCAAAATTGACTGGGCAAACTTCCGGTTGACGGCTTGGTAGTAGCCCCAATCCCGTTCCCGGAAGGAAGGACGGGTGTGAGCGATATGGCAGAGGGGCCAAAGGCCCTCGTTGGCAAATCCGTAATAATAACCCTCTTCTTCTTCTTTGGTAAGCCAGACCCTTTTAAGAACATATTCGGGATTTTCGGGTGGGACCCTGATTTTGTTCTGACCATCGACCACATCCCGGTCGGCATCGCCGGTCCCTTGAGCAATCCACATCCCTCCACAGGCCTTGAGCACAGGCTCCAGGGCGGTCACCAAACCGCTGGCCGGCACCAAATATTCGATCTTTTTCCCTTTTTTGATATGGCTGTATGGCTCCCGGTTGGAAATCACGAAAAGGGGCCTTTCCTTCAGGAGGGCACGCACCTGCTCTTTCAGCCGGGTAGGGGTCCAGAGGGATTCTCCGGAATGCCGCAGTCTGGCCTCTTCTTCCGCCGCTGCCCGGGCCGCGGAAATACTCCTGGCCATGTGAGCAACCTCACGGGTCAGGGGTTCAAATATCCCCCCCGGTGGAAGCTCAAGCGGGCTTATATTTTTTTCGGTCCGCAAGCTCTTGACCCACTCGGCCATTCGGGCAATCGGGCCGGCCATACTCCAGCGAATCAGGAGAAGAGTGGTTAGAGAAATGAAGAGGGCGCTGGCCAGGAAGCGGATAAAGTTGTTCTTCCATATCAGGTTAATCCGCTCCTTCATGTAGGCTGTATCGTACAGGATAGCGAGGGCTCCCGCCACGTTTTCCTCGCGATAGAAGGGGAGGGCGTAGAGATACATGTCTTTTCCCCCCAGGGGGATAAAAATCCCGCCTTCCTGGCCCGAATTCATGGCGTTGGTCACTAAGGTTGGGGGGCTGGTTAAATGAGGAGCCAGCTGGGGAGTGGAAGCGATTAATTTATCCTGAACATTATAGATCGCAATTCCAGCCAGCCTTTCCCGATTCCCAAATTTTTCAACAATTTTTTGGATCCGCTGGTGGTGGCCCTTTTCTATTAAGGGTTCAATCGTTTCTTTCAGGCTTTCGCCCAAGAGGGAAGCGCGGCGTTCAAGGTCAATCGTCAACCTTTCCTTTTCCTGTTGCACCTGTAAGACGGTGAATAAGAGAACGAGGATGCTGATTACAACAACTACAGAAAGAATGATTCGTAGGTTGATCTTCAAAGATCCCTCCTGGGGGAATATCGGTAAGTTTTTAACAGGAGAGGATACATCAGAGAAAAATCTATGGTTTTATATGGCATATTTTATCCGGCGTGTCAACTCGCCCTTGCCTAATCCGGCCAAATCTGGTTTAATAAATTTGGTTTTTCCTCCATAGGGGATTGGCGTAGATAGTCATTGCCCTGCTAAAAGAAAAAAGGGGAGAATTTCGTTGACCCAATTTTTTGGCTATTCCCTTCCAGTTCCGCCTTTGGTCGCCATCCTGGTCTTTGCCGTTGCCTGGGTAGGCCTGAGTCTGCTGGTTTCGCGGTTTTTTCAAACCTATATCCGGCGCTGGGCTGAAAAGACGGAGACCCGCATGGGTAAACTGCTGGTGGAAACCCTCCATGGGCCCATTCTGATCTTCCTCCTGCTCATCGGCGGGCGGGTGGTCCTGGCGGCCATTGAGCTGACCCCCAAGGTGGAGCGGTTCGCTACGGTGGGAGTTGCGCTGGCCACGGCCTTTGTCCTGATCTACGCCAGCGTCAAACTTTACCACGGCCTGCTCCTGGAATATGGACAGCGTTATGAACCGATTAAACCCTCCCTGGGCATCCTGAATCTTTTGGGCAAAGCCTTAATCATCCTCATTGGGCTCCTGATAACCCTGGATAGCCTGAGCATCTCCATCAGCCCGCTGCTGACCACCCTGGGGATAGGTGGATTGGCCGTGGCCTTGGCCTTCAAGGATACGCTGGCCAATTTTTTCGCCGGGCTTTATATTCTGGCCGATGAGCCTGTGCGTGAGGGAGATTACATTAAATTAGAAGGAGGGCCGGAAGGATACGTTGTCGAAGTGGGCTGGCGCTCCACGCGCATCCGCACGCTCCCCAACAACATCGTAGTCATCCCCAATTCCAAAGTCTCCGAGTCCATCATTACCAACTATTT
>CAZIDC010000202.1:0-5764 GCA_964537885.1 uncultured Syntrophaceae bacterium
ACGCCGAACCTTTCCTCCTCCGACCTTGGCCACCCACCCGTGACTGAAGGGTTACCTTTTATGACATATTTCCCTTGACTTCCCCCCCGCAGAAAGATATTTTTTCAAAAGATGTGATGTTAAATAATGGGCCGTGAAAAGCAAAGGGGTTTATTCCAACAGGGGGAAAGGACACCCCCTCATTGAAAGGAGGTACTTTATGAAGAAGGTTTTTTATTGCTCATTCGTTCTGGCATTTATTCTGAGTTTGGCTTGCGCCGAACAATCCCTGGCCCAAAAAAAATTCCTTACCCTGGCTTCGGGAAGTCCGGGGGGCGTGTATTATCCCCTTGGCGGAGGAATGGCCGTGGCCATTCAAAAAACCACTGATCTTCGCTGTGCCGCAGAGTCCACCGGAGCTTCGGTCGAAAACTGCCGCCTCGTGGGAGCGCGAGAAAGCGACATGGGCATGGTCATGGGCAGCATTGCCTATAAAGCCCTTCAGGGCCAGGATCCTTTTAAAAAAAAGGAACCTTTGGTTGCCCTCTTCCAGATGTACCCGGCCCCGGAGCACGTCGTGACGTTATCCGGAAAGGGAATTCGATCGGTAAAGGACCTACGGGGCAAGAAGGTTTCTATCGATGTCCCGGGGAGCGGTTGCGCAGTAATGGCCAGGGCCATCCTGGAGGAATACGGATTTGACCTGGAAAAGGATTTGAGAATTGCCAATCTTTCTCAATCTGAATCCGTCCAGGCCCTTAAAGATGGTATCGTGGATGCGGTGTTTTTCAACTTCGCTTATCCCGGGTCGGCGGTGTTGGATTTAGCCGCTACCCGAGACATTGTCTTAATCCCGGTTGAACCGGCCATGGCCGATAAGATCGTGAAAAAATACCCTTACTATGTCAAAATCTCCATTCCGGCCAAAACCTATCCCAAGGCGGATTATGACGTTCTCTGCCTGGGCGACTCGAATGTATTGGTGGCCAATAAACAGATGGAAACAGAGGTTGCCTACAAAGTGGTGAAAGCTGTTTTTGAAAATGTCCAGAAGGGACAATGGGCTCTCATCAACATCCATCCGATTGCCGCCCAGTTGACCCCCAAAAATGCTATCAATAGCCCCATTGAATTACACCCGGGGGCGGTGAAATACTTCAAAGAAGTCGGGGCACTTAAATAAAAGAGAAAAGGGGGAGTCATCGGACTTTCTGGTCGGTGGTTCCCCTCCCCTCTCCCGGGAAAAATGTCCTATGTTCCTGCCGCCATTTTTTCTTGCTTTATTCATCCTCTTGACCCCCATTTCTATTCCCGCAGAAAACTACGGCCATCTTTTTCTTCGAGTGGAGAGTCTGGAGCACAGGAAAGTTTTACTCGACCTCCCGATCAAAGCGGGGGATCTCTTCTATTTCCAATACATCCATTCTTCCGACAAGACCCCCATCCGGGACACTTTCAAGGTCGATGAAGAAGGACAGCTCATTCTAATCGAGGAAGCCTTTCGCTGGTATGGCGCCGGCTTGGAATTCCAGGATCACCGCGGTGTTAAAGTGAAGTCTAACGGCCAATGGACCAGTGTTCATCTAAACCGGCTTTTGCTGAATCTGCCCGTTCGCGTCGGCCGGGTTTCTCAACAAAACCTCATCCTCAATAATCAATGCTACCGCCTGGATCAACTCGCCCGGCCGGGAGAATGCGTCATTTTCTCCATCGCCCGTTAAGGAGAAAAATGCCGGATAAAGAATTAGGTCGAGAAATGGAAAAACCCGAAGAAGTCGGGAAAGATATTTTAGAAAAGATCGAAGTCAAAAAGCGGGACCTGCGGGGGTGGATGGGAAAGTTCGTTGCCTGTCTGGCCATCGCGGCATCGGTTTATCACCTTTTTTATGCTTATTTCCATCCTTTTTTCGCCCTGGATCATCGGGTGATTCATTGGGCCTTCATGTCTTCCCTGATTTTTTTGCTCTATCCCGCCTCCCCCAAGCGTTCCCCCTGGGGAAGACCTTCTATTTTTGATATTCTGCTGGTCCTCTTGGGCGTGGGATTATGTGCCTGGATTTTTATCGAATCCCACCAGATCCTGAAAAGGGCTGGATCTTATCAGGCTCTCGACGTGCTGCTGGGATCCATCCTGATTCTGATGGTTCTGGAAGTCGCCCGCCGGTCGGTTGGCTGGTCTGTTCCTCTGATTGCCGTAATATTCCTGCTCTATGCTTTTCTGGGCCCCTATCTTCCCGATATTTTTGCCCACAAAGGGTATAGCGTAAAAAGGCTTTCCACCTACATCTCCCTTTCTACGGATGGAATCTTCAGCATCCCCATGGGGGTTTCGGCGCAATTCATTTTCCTTTTTATCCTTTACGGCGCCATTCTCCAAAAATCCGGAGCCGGAAAATTTTTCACCGATCTGGCCTTCAGTCTCACGGGATGGGCGCGGGGAGGCCCGGCCAAGGCCGCGGTCATCTCCAGTTGTTTCTTCGGGATGATCTCGGGCAGTTCCGTGGCCAACACGGTAACTACCGGTACTTTTACCATTCCGCTCATGAAAAAAACCGGTTATCCCCCCTATTTTGCGGGAGCAGTGGAGGCTTCGGCCTCCACCATGGGCCAGATTATGCCCCCCATCATGGGAGCGGGCGCTTTTATCATGGCCGAGTTTCTCGGGATTCCTTATTATCAGGTCTGCCTTGCCGCCGTCTTACCCGCCACCCTTTCCTTTTTCGCCATTTTCATGCAGGTTCACTACCGGGCCATCTTGTTAGGGATCAAAGGGATTCCCAAAGCCGAGCTTCCGTCCCTGAGAAAAACTTTGGCCGGCGGGTGGCACCATCTCCTCTCCATTTTCCTGCTTATTTTCCTCCTCGCGCTCGATTATTCCCCGGAAAGGTCCGTATTCTGGGCAATCTTTGCCGCCATCTTTTCCAGTTATTTCCGGAAACATACCCGCATGTCCTTCTCTGAAGTCATTGCCGGTTTTGTGGATGGAGCGATCGGAACGTTGGAAGTTGCCGCCGCCTGCGCCACCGCCGGAATAATTATAGGCACCATAACCGTTACCGGACTCGGGTTAAAATTTTCCTCCCTGATCATGGACCTCTCTATGGGCTACCTTCTGTTGGCCCTACCGCTAACAGCCGTCGCCTGTCTGGCCCTTGGAATGGGGGTTCCAACTACTGCTTCTTACATCATTATTTCTTCTCTGGCCGTCCCGGCGTTGATTCATTATGGGGTTGTCGCCATTGCCGCCCATATGTTTATCTTCTATTACGCCACCCGGGCCGATGTGACCCCCCCGGTGGCCTTGGCGGCTTATGCCGGCGCCGGCATTGCCGGGGCCAATCCGTCCAAAACAGGATATACCGCTTTTTGGCTGGGGATGGCTGGATATATAATTCCTTTTATGTTCGTCTATGGTCCGGAATTGATGTTGGTCGGCCGCCCCGTGAATATCTTCTGGGCTACACTAACGGCAACGATTGGCATCATTTTTTTGGCTGCTGCCCTCCAGCGTTGTATGTACCAGAAAACCAGGTGGTATGAAATGCTGCTGTTTTTTGCGGCGGCCTTGCTGCTGATTAAGCCGGGTCTGATAACGGATATTCTCGGTTTTGCCCTTGGAGGGATGGCCTTGGCCAGTCAAAGGTTGAGAAGGAACAGGAGATCGATCATTACGCCCTAATTAATACAAACGCAATAAGAAAAGTGTCATTGCGAGGAGTCCGCCTCAGGCGGGCGACGAAGCAATCCCAATAAAAACGAGATTGCCGCGCCCTTCGGGCTCGCAATGACTTGTAACAATATTTATTGCGTTTGTATTAGTTTTCAATTTGAAGCTCCCTCTCCCCTTGCGGGAGAGGGCGGGGGTGAGGGGGAAAGATAAAAAAGCAAATTCCTATACAATTAAATTAACTCCTTCTCTCTGTACTACTAACGTGCAAACTCTTTAAATTTTGTAAAGACTTTTATATTGGATTTTGTCTGTATTTATCAGAAGTTATGCGTTTCTTATATTGTTTTTTGCTAATATCTCTGTGATCTCGGTGCCCTCTGTGGCTGATGTTTTTGGTTGCGGCTATGCCGCGCTGTTTTACTCTGTGTCCTCGTTAATTGAAAACTATAAGGCATTTTAGATTACGAATTGATTACCCGAGAACACAGAAAAGAGATTGGGTTTAATTTGGTTTTTTCCACATGAATTTATTTTCTGAGATCTCTGTGGTTGAAGATAAAACCATATTGATATTTAGAGCTTATCCTTAAATAAGTTGTCGCTTTTAAATCCCCCTTTGAAAAAGGGGGACATAGGGGGATTTGCTTTGGGAAGCCTTCAGAAAATCCCCCCCCACCCCCCTTTACAAAGGGGGGGATACTATTTACGGACAAGCTCTCAATCTTTTCTCCGTGTTCTCTGTGGTTAGATTTTGACAATACGATTTTTCAAAGAAGGGAGCTTTCCATGAGCGAATCCATGAATAAGGTGTTTTACCGGAATCTGCGCAGGTTCTATCCCACCGCGGACCGAGGAGAGGGAATTTATATTTATGACACCACGGGGAAAAGGTATATCGATGGCTCGGGAGGAGCCGCTGTGGTCGGCATCGGCCACGGAGTGAAGGAAATTACGGAAGCGATGGTGCGCCAGGCCGAAAAGATTTCTTTTTCCCATGGTTCGCAATTTACCAGCCAGCCAACTCTCGACTTAGCGGCGCAATTGGTCCGGCTTGCCCCCGAAGGACTAACCAGAGTCTACTTCCTTTCCGGCGGCTCGGAGGCCATTGAAACCGCCGTGAAAATGGCGCGGCAATATCAGGTCGAAAGGGGGAAGCCGGAAAAATATAAAGTGATCTCCCGCTGGACGAGTTACCACGGCAATACCCTCGGCGCCTTAGCCCTATCCGGGCATACCGGAAGGAGGCGATATTATCTCCCCCTCATCCAGCACACCCCCCATATCCAGCCGGCCTACTGTTACCGCTGCCCTTTCGGCCTTGAGCCCGAAAAGTGCGCCCTGGAATGTGCCCTGGACCTGGAAAAAACCATTCTCTACGAAGGGCCGGATTCGGTCTCGGCGTTTATTGCCGAACCGGTTGTAGGCGCCACCGCCGGCGCTCTGGTTCCAAAAGATGGATATTTTCAAAAGATCAGGGAGATTTGCGACCGGCATGACGTCCTTTTCATTGCCGACGAAGTGATGACCGGATTGGGAAGAACGGGGAAAAATTTCGGAATTGACCACTGGAATGTCCAACCGGACATGATCGTTGCCGCCAAAGGGCTGAGCAGCGGGTATACGCCCATTTTCACGGTAATCGTCAGGGAAGAGATTTTTAGCACGATTCAAAAGGGTTCAGGAGCCTTTGTCCATGGGCATACCTACAGCCAAAACCCTCTCTCCTGCGCCATCGCCCTGGCGGTCATCGACTACATGCTGAAGCATGATTTAATCTCCAGAGCCGCTAAAATGGGAGAATATTTACTCCGCGCTTTACAGTCGTTATCCCGACATGAATTCGTAGGAGATGTAAGGGGCAAGGGGCTTTTGGCCGGCATTGAATTTGTCAAGGACAAGAAGACCAAAAAAACCTTTGATCCCCAACTGAGGCTCAATGCCCAAATCGCTAATTTAGCCTTTGCCAAAGGGCTTATTACTTATCCCGGCGGCGGCGGCGCGGATGGGATCAAAGGGGACCATCTGCTCCTCGCTCCCCCATTTATCATCACGGAGGAGCAGATCGATCAAATGGTGGGAATCCTGGATGAAGCGTTCACCGAGGTGGCAAAGGAG
>CAZIDC010000203.1:0-2301 GCA_964537885.1 uncultured Syntrophaceae bacterium
GGCGAGGTAGAATTTTTTAATGCGTTCATTCCCCAGGAGATCGGCGGCCTTCCCTTCCAGGGCGATCCGGCCGTTTTCCAGAACATAACCCCGGTCGCTGATTTCCAGGGCAAATTGTACGTTTTGTTCAACCAGGAGAACCGCCACCCCCTTCCGGTTGATCTTACTCACGGCTTCGAACATCCGTGAAACCAGGATGGGTTGCAGGCCGAGGGATGGTTCATCCAGAAGCAAAAGGGCCGGCTGCGACATGAGAGCCCGGCCAATGGCCAGCATCTGACGCTCCCCTCCGCTCAAAGTTCTCGCTTTCTGGTGCATGCGCTCCTTCAGCCGTGGAAATAAGCTGAAAACCTCTTCTAAACTTTCTTTCCTTTTCTTTCTGGCGGCTTCGACGTAAGACCCCATTTTAAGATTGTCCAGGACACTCATCTCGGCGAAAACGCGCGCTCCTTCGGGAACGACGGCCATACCCAAGCACACTGTTTCCTCCGGGGAAAAACCCCAGATATCTTTTCCATTGAATACGATCCTTCCGCCCTTTATTCCGCTGGTCCCCGAGCCCTTCGGAGGATGCAGGAGGTTTACAACAGATTTCAGAAGGGTACTTTTCCCGGCCCCGTTAGGTCCAATGACCGCTACCACTTCTGCGGGCGAAACCCGTAAGGACACATCCCACAGGACCTGTACATCCCCGTAAAAAACATTGATCCGTTCGATCTCAAGCATAGCGTTTCCCCAGATAGGCCTGAATGACTTCTGGGTCCTCGGCAACTTCTTCGGGGGTCCCCTCGGCAATCTTTAGGCCATGGTTGAGGACGACAACCCGCTCCGAGATTTTCATGACCGCCCGCATGACATGCTCCACCAGGATAATCGTTGTCCCCTGGCTTCTGACTTTTTCGAGAAGATCGAGAGCCTCTTCGACTTCGGGAGGCGCCAGCCCGGCCATGACTTCATCCAGAAGCAAAAGCTCTGCTCCGGTTGCCAGGGCCCGGCCCAATTCCAAACGCCTCCGGTAGGGAACCGCGATTTTCCCCGCCGGTTCGCCCCGCAATGGGTAAAGACCCACGAACAGAAGAAGGCGATCGGCCTCCTCTCGGGCTTCTTCCATGGCCATATTTCTGCCGTAAAGGGCGGCCACCAGAACATTCTCAAATACCGTCATTTCGCTAAAGGGCTGAATGGTCTGAGAGGTTTTGGCAACCCCTTTCCGGCATATCTTATGAGGAGAACAATGAAGGAGCGATTTCCCGCGGAAAAGAATTTCCCCTTCATCGGGAGAATAAATCCCGCTAATTACATTAAAGAGCGTCGTCTTCCCCGAACCATTGGGCCCGATTAATCCGAGGGTCTCTCCGGACCGAAGGGTTAGCGATAAGTCGCGAACCGCCACCAATGATCCGAAACGCTTGGTCACCCGGTGGCATTCTAAAAGGGTCACCGATTTCCACCCTTTCTCTTCTTGATAGCGCCCATGATTCCCCGGGGAAGAAGGAGGATAACGATGACGATCACGACCCCCACGAAAATCAAATAATCATAAACGAATTTGGCGCCTAAGTATTCCGCAACCAAGGTGAGAAAGCTCGCCCCGATAACGGGGCCGAGAACGGTTCCCATTCCCCCGAGAAGGGCCATGATGACCATCTGAATGGTTCGCATTACGTTAAAGACGTCATCGGGAATGATATAGGTCAGCCAGTAGGCCTCCGCCCCTCCGATACAGCCGATGAGGCTGGAGCTTAGCACATAGGCCCGAATTTTAATCCTCAGGGTCGGAACGCCGGAAAGTTCGGCAGCTTGCTCCGATTCCCGGATCGCCCGCAGGCCATAGCCAAATTTACTCCTTGCCAGAAGCCGGGTCAGCCCGACGATCAACCCCATGAAAAAAAGCATTACGTAGTAGAAGAAAATTCCGGGCGGCGAAGGAGGAAGGGTCAATCCGTGAGCACCCCCGAAAAACTCAAAACCAGCCAGCCGATCCCATTCAAGGATCACCTGTTTCATTGCTTCCGCTGCGGCAAAGGTGGCGATGGCGAAGTAGGCACCCTGCAATCTGAGGGTAGAATAACCGATCCCCAGAGATAACCCGGCGCAGACCCATCCAGCCAGAAATAGGCTTAGATAAAAAGAGAGTCCTCCTTTAATCATCAGGAGGGCCGTGCAGTAAGAACCGACCCCGAAATAGGCCACCGGGCCAAAGTCGATATAACCCGTATATCCCGACATTATGTTCCAGCAACTGGCAAGAGCCACCCACATAAAAATCAGCGAAAGAACGCGCAGGCGGTATCCTTCGAG
>CAZIDC010000203.1:2401-5717 GCA_964537885.1 uncultured Syntrophaceae bacterium
TTTATTCCACGATCCCCTTTCCGAATAGGCCCGCCGGGCGGAAGATGAGCAAAAGAAGAAGAAGGAAAAAAGACAGGGCCATCGAGATCCCGGCAGTCAGGTAAGTGGTCGCCAGGGATTCCACGATTCCCAGAATCAATCCTCCCCAAAGAGTTCCGGGAATGTAGCCCATTCCTCCCAGGACCACGACGCAAAAGGCCGTGATCGTGAAAGGAAGCCCCATCTGCGGATAAATGACCAAGGTGGTCGAGACCAGCGATCCGGCAATCCCCGTGATCGCCGTAGCGATTGCGAAGGTTAGGGCATATACCCTGAATATCTTCACCCCCATCAACCTGGCCATTTCCCGGTCCTGGGCCGTGGCCCGAATCGCCCGTCCCATCTCTGTCCGGTAAAGGAGAAAGTTCAGGCCGAAAATCACCACCATGGCCAGGGCGAAAGTGGCTATCCGGGAGAAAGGAAGAATCAATCCCAAAAAATTCAGGCTGAGTCCGGAATAGGAGGGATTCACCGTACGGTAGTCGGCGGTCCAGGCCCTCAGGGCTACGTTGGAAAGCACTAAGTGCAGGCCGAAGGTCAGCAGGTAGGACATGATCGGCGGCGCCCCGCTCAACCGATTGATGGCCAAGCGCTGGATGCAATAACCCATCGTAAAAAGAACGATCAGAACCAATGGAAGCGTAAGAAAAGGATCCAACCCCGCCAGGATAAAAAGCCAGTAGGTGAAAAAGGCCCCCAGCATCAAAAAATCTCCATGGCTGAGGTTTACGACTCCCATCACTCCAAAAGCAAGAGAAAAGCCCGCCGAGCAGGCAGCGTAGATACCCCCCAGGAGAAGTCCGTTAACCAGCGATTGGAAAAAGAGCAGCATGCAGTCAAAGAGGCCGGCGGGATTTTATGTTGTCATCGGTCTTTCCAGGATTTCATCGGATAAATAGGCTTCCCTTCGGCCGATTCAGGCGGATAAACATGGACCAGCTTTCCCCCTTGAATCTGAACCACGATCGGCGGATGAATTTCATTGGCGCCATCGGGGGCAAACCGGATCGGCCCGTAAAAATTGTCAAAACGCCTGGAATAAAGGTATTTCATGATCTCCACCCGGTCTTGATCCTTGAAGGGGGGTCTAAGTCCGAGATCTTTAACCGCCTGTTGTTGAATGAGGGCCCCGGCCACGCTGGCGGCCTCCACGAAATCCGGAGTCCGGCGGAAGCGCTTCATATATTTATTAAAAAAATCGCGGGCTGACCCGAAAACCTCATCCCGGTAGGGAAGGTTGGGAGTCCATTCGGAAGCCGCGAATACAAGCTCCGCATCCTTCCCGAGGGAATCGAGGAAATCCGGAACAGTTGGTCCATAGCTGAAAAAAATTCCTTTGGGGGCAAATTGGATTTCCTTTAATCCCTTCATGACCCGCAGGGCCACTAAGGAATGAGAGCCCACCAGCAGCACGTCCGGTTTTTTCTCCTTCACTTTATTCAGAAGAGAATTGTAATCGGTCAGGGCTAAGGGAAAGAGCTCAAAATGGACGACCTTAATCCCCCTTTTGGCCGCATAGGCCTTGAACCCGTCGGCAGCATCGGCGCTGAAAGGAATGTTAGCCCCGATGATCGCCGCGGTCTCCGGCCGCGGGTTGAGCGTGGGCAGAATTTCCACGCACCCCCGGACTTCCTCCGGAGCTTTCCCCAGGAGGGAGAAATAATATTTAAATCCCCGGTCGAATAGCTTGAGAGTGCTGGCCGCCCCGGAGGTCATGGGATAACGAAATTTCTCTGAAACTGCGCTGGCGGCGATCACCTGGCTTGACCCGAACCCCCCCAGGATGAGGTCAACTCTATCTTCGGTGATGAGCTTTTCCACTAATTTGGCGCTGGTCTGGGGTTCACTCTTGTCGTCATAGAAAGTCAATTCTACGGGATATTTTTTCTTTTGGATTTCAATCCCGCCCTGCGCCTGAATCGTTTCTTGCCAGAAAAGATAGGCGTCTTTTACCATCGTCCCGTCCTTGCCGAAAACTCCAGTCAAAGGAACGGTGAATCCGATCCGGATGGCTTTTTCCGCGGTGAGACCTCCCGCAACGAGGATGCCGAAGGAAAACATGAAAAAAATAACCAAGCCAATCGCCAATCTCTTCAGGCTCTTCCGAGGTTCCATTCCTTCCTTTCCTTTCGCTTAAATAGTTTGGAAGTATCTTAGCAAAAAAGGCCTAAGTTGTCCAAAGACAAAATAAAACTTTTCCCTCCTTTGAAATTGTTCTTGATGGCTTATCGCCGCTATGCTAATTTACAGCCATGAATTTTAAGACCATGGAATGGAAAAAAGGAAGTTTCTTCCTCCTGGACCAAAGAAAACTTCCCCTCCATGAACTCTACGTGAATTGCTCCACCTACCAGGAAGTGGGTAGAGCCATTCAGAAGATGGTCGTGCGGGGAGCCCCGGCTATCGGAGTGGCCGCAGCGTTTGGGATGGTCCTCGCGGCCAAGCAGAGCATGGCCCGCTCCCCTTCTGCTTTTTTGCAGGGAATCCGTAAAGCCGGCCGGACTTTGATCAAAGCCCGCCCAACGGCCGTCAATCTTCTATGGGCGGTGGAGCGAATGCTTCAGGTGGCTGAAAAGAACCTGGACCGAGGCCTTCCGCTTGTCCGAAAAAGCCTGCGGGAAGAGGCCCGGCGGATTCTAAGAGAGGACATTCAGGCCAACCGGGAAATGGGAAGGCTGGGACAAACGCTCATCCAAGACGGGTTTACCATTCTCACCCACTGCAATGCGGGTGGACTGGCTACGGCCGGCTATGGGACCGCCTTGGGAGTCATCCGGGCGGCCTTCCAGGCGGGAAAAAGAATCCATGTTTTCGTCGATGAAACCCGCCCCTTCCTCCAGGGTTCCCGCCTGACCGCCTGGGAATTGATGAAGAATCGAATCCCTTGTACCCTCATCACCGACAACATGGCCGGCGCGCTCATGGCCCAGGGGAAAATCCATGTAGCCATTGTGGGCGCGGACCGCATTGCGGCCAACGGGGATGTGGCCAACAAGATCGGGACTTATTCCGTGGCCCGACTCTGCCATGCTCACCGGATTCCCTTCTACGTGGCCGCTCCTACTTCCACCATCGACCTTAAATCTAAGGAGGGGGCGGAAATTCCCATTGAGCAGAGACCAACAGTGGAAATTACCACCTTCCAGGGGCGGCCCATTGCGCCTCAAGGGGTGAAAGCGCTGAATCCGGCTTTTGACGTCACGCCCCACCGGTTTATTCGCGCCATTATCACGGAAAGAGGAATCGTCCGCAAGCCCTATAAGCGCGGGCTTAAAGC
>CAZIDC010000204.1:0-5715 GCA_964537885.1 uncultured Syntrophaceae bacterium
GTCATGCGCCTTCTTGACAAATCAAACCTGCAGCTCGATATGACCAAGCTGGGATTTGATCAAAAACCCCTGGTGGACTTCAAGGATGCCATCCACAAACCGTTCGGCATGGTTTTGGTCACAGGCCCCACGGGGAGCGGCAAGACGACCACCCTCTATTCCGCTCTTTCGGAGTTGAATCAGATTACCGAAAATATTTCCACCGCCGAGGATCCGGTGGAATTTAACCTTATGGGAATCAACCAGGTCCAAATGCACGAGGAGATCGGGTTAACCTTTGCGGCCAGCTTGCGTTCTTTTCTGCGGCAGGATCCGGACATCATCATGGTGGGCGAGGTCCGCGATTTTGAAACGGCTGAGATCGCCATTAAAGCCGCCCTCACCGGCCACCTCGTTTTGAGCACATTGCACACCAATGATGCGCCGAGTACGATCAACCGGTTGTTGAACATGGGAATCGAGCCCTTTCTCGTGGCCTCGGCCGTGAACCTGATTGCCGCTCAGCGCCTGGCCAGGAAGATTTGCGAGGGCTGCAAAACCCAGATTCCAACCTCCCCGCAAATGCTGATTAATCTGGGCGTTTCCCCCGAAGAAATCCAGGGGTTTTCCTGCTCCAGAGGGACGGGATGTTCCCAGTGCAGCAATACCGGGTATAAGGGACGGATCGCCTTGTACGAAGTTATGCCCGTTAAGGAGGAGATCCGGGAGCTGATCCTGCAAGGAGCGTCGGCGATTGAAATTAAAAGAGAGGCCATCCGCTTAGGAATGCAGACTTTACGGCAGTCGGCGTTAACCAAACTGAGAGAAGGAATCACGACAGTCGACGAAGTTCTCAAGAGCACGGTGGAAGACTAACGGGCAATCTCCAAAACACGCGGAGGATTCAGATGGAAGTTTATGTCTGGGAAGGACGTTCCCGCAAAGGGACGGTCGAACGCGGCGAATTCGAAGCGGCCAATGAAGCTGCTGTAAGAACCTTTCTCCGCCGGCAGCAGATTCAGGCCACCAAGATTAAAGCCAAGCCCAAGGACATCCTAAAAGGAATCACCCTGTTCAAACGGAAAAAAGTCAAGGAAAAGGATATGGTCATCTTCAGCCGCCAATTCGCGACGATGATCGACGCCGGCCTGCCGCTGGTACAATGTCTGGAGATTCTTTCCAGCCAGCAGGTGAATCCAACCTTTAAAGAAATCCTTTTAAAGGTGAAAGGGGACGTGGAAGCCGGATCCACTTTTGCCGAAGCCCTGCGCAAACACCCCCGGATTTTCAACGATCTCTATTGCAACCTGGTAGCGGCGGGGGAAGCCGGCGGAATCCTGGATACGATTTTGAATCGTCTGGCCTCCTACCTTGAAAAAGCCATGAACCTGAAGAAAAAGGTTAAGGGGGCCATGGTCTACCCGGTGGTCGTTCTGGCCATCGCCTTGATCGTCGTTGCCGGTATGCTCCTCTTTGTAATCCCCGTTTTTCAGAAGATGTTTGCCGACATGGGAGGCACTCTCCCGGCCTTTACCCAGTTGGTCATCAACATGAGCGAATTCTTGCGCAGTTATTTCTGGGTGGTCGGACTGATCCTCATCGGACTCTTTTTCGCGGCCCGAAGGTATTACCGAACGGAAAAAGGCCGTGAATATGTGGATGATTATCTTCTGAAGCTTCCGGTAATCGGCGAGCTGATCAAAAAAGTAGCGATCGCCAAGTTTACTCGAACTTTGAGCACGATGCTCTCCAGCGGCGTGCCGATCCTTGAGGGTTTGGAAATCGTCGCCCGAACCTCCGGGAATAAGACCATCGAAAAAGCCATCTTGCGGACTAAGGTGAGCATCGGGGAAGGGAAAACCATTGCCGAACCTCTGGGAGCCAGCAAGATTTTTCCCCCGATGGTTGTGCAGATGATCTCGGTCGGTGAATCCACCGGAGCTTTAGATTCGATGCTTGGCAAAATCGCCGATTTTTACGATGATGAAGTGGATGCCGCCGTTGCTGCTTTAACCTCATTGTTGGAACCGGTTCTGATGGTCTTCCTTGGTTCGGCAATTGGGGGGCTGGTTGTAGCCATGTACCTTCCCATCTTTCAGATGGCCTCCGTTCTCGGCAACTGATCTAACTTAACCCGGTAAGGATTTCCACGGAATCTACAAACGGCTCTTATAATTTTCTTGCCCGTTCCGCGCCGCCCTGCGGCTCCTTGGCTCACCGGAATCTGGGGATTTCCCCAGCGGGCTCGGTCCGGGCCAGCCCGGGCGTTCTCCCTACCTTCGACGAAGGGGAGCCGATGGTGAAAACATTTCGGGAAGTCTGCTGGAGGAGGCCCTAAAACCGCCATGATCGTCTTGGGAATCGAATCTTCTTGCGATGAGACGGGAGCCGCTATAGTCCGATCAGGCCGGGAGATTCTCTCCAGCGTTGTTGCCTCTCAGGTTGCTTTGCACAGCAAATACGGCGGCGTAGTCCCTGAGCTTGCTTCCCGCAAGCACGTGGAATCAATTCTTCCGGTTATCGAGGAAGCCTTATCTCGCTCCGGAAGGAATCTCCAGGAGATCGAGGCCATTGCGGTCACCCAGGGTCCCGGTTTGGTGGGATCCCTCCTGGTAGGAATTGCGGTCGCCAAATCATTGGCTTATGTCCTAAAAGTCCCGTGGGTCGGAGTCAATCATATTATCAGCCACGTTGCGGCGATCTTTGTTACGGTTCCTTCTTTACCCTTTCCCTTCATCGCCCTCGTTGTTTCAGGGGGGCATACCAGCCTTTTCTATGTCCAAAGCCCCACCCGGATGACCCTGCTCGGACGGACACGGGATGATGCCGCGGGAGAGGCTTTCGACAAGGTGGCCAAGCTCATGGGATTGGGCTATCCCGGCGGGGAAATCATCGATCGACTCGCTAAAGAGGGCGATCGAAAGGCGATATCTTTTCCCCGCGCCCTGCTCGAACCGGATTCCCTCGACTTTAGCTTCAGCGGCCTCAAGACAGCTGTCTTCCAACATTTGAAGAGCCGAGGGAACGAGCTTTCTCCCGCTCAAGTTCGAGACACGGCCGCCTCCTTTCAGGAAGCCGTTGTGGACACCCTGGTCGCCAAGGTTTTCCGCGCTGCCCGAAGGGAATCGGCTCGCGAGGTCGTCGTGGTCGGGGGGGTGGCTTGCAATTCCCGCCTGCGGGAAAGGTTTTTCGCGGAAGCCCAATCCTGGGGAATGGAAGCTCATTTTCCTCCACCTGTTCTTTGCACCGATAATGCCGCCATGGTTGCCGTAGCGGGTTTCCATCGGCTGCGGGAAGGGTTCCGTTCTGACCTCTTACTGAATGCCTATTCAAGATTCGGCAGGGATAATGAACAGGGGTGATGGCAGCGGACCGGGGAAACAGCAGGGATAAAGAAAAGGGGAGGGGAGAACGATGGGTAAGGGCCAAGCGAAGCCTTCGTTTTTTTTACCTCCGTCTTCTTCGGCTGAAAGGTCAGCCGGAAGAAGTTGCCGGGGGAATGGCCATCGGGGTTTTCATCGGCATGACTCCTACCGTCCCTCTGCATACGGTTTTAGCCGTCCTCATCGCCTTCATCCTTCGCAAGAGTAAGCTGGCGGCAGCCCTTGGGGTTTGGATAGCGAACCCTTTTTTCCTTCCCTTCATTTATATTTTGGATTATAAAGTGGGACAGGCCATAACGGGCATCAAAGCGCCCTCCTTCATATTTAAGGATTTTTCCCTCGCCCACTTCTTCAACCTCGGATGGAATATTTCCGGCCCCCTTTTATTGGGGGGAGCGGTCACGGGATGTATCTTGGCTGTTCCTGCTTATTTCCTCACCAAACGAGTGGTCATTCTTTACAGAAAAAAACGACAGAAACGGTTGGACAGGATTGGGTTCGATCCAAAGACAACTTAGAGAATTGAAAATTCGCCCGAAGAAAAGGCTGGGCCAGCATTTTGTTACCGACTCCAGGGTTCTTCGCCGGGTTGTGGAATCGGCCTGTCTCGAGGAAGAAGACATCATTCTCGAGATTGGGGCCGGCCTGGGAAGCCTCACCGCTCCCTTAGCCCAAAGAACGCGTAAGGTCTATGCCCTTGAATTGGACCCCGTCCTGGCCACCGCGCTGAGAGACCAGTTTTGCGGGAACGACCACGTGGAAATCATTTTAGCGGATGGACTGCATTTTGATTTCGCTCCTTTGGCCCGGGAGTGGAAGCGGAAGATGAAAGTGGTGGCGAACCTTCCTTACGAAATTTCCAGCCCGATGATCTTCCGGCTCTTTAAAGAACGGGAACATTTTTCCCTGTTCATCCTGATGCTCCAGATGGAAGTTGCCAGAAGGGTGGTAGCCGAGCCGGGCTCAAAAGATTACGGGCCCTTGAGCCTCTGGACCCGCCTTTATACCAAGGCTCGTATCGCTTTCGCTGTAGCACCTCAGGCTTTCCATCCCCAACCGAAAGTGGATTCAGCGGTCGTAAGGTTTGAAATCCTGCAAAAACCAAGCGTGCAACTGGTTGATGAAAATATTTTGCGGCGGGTGATCCGCTCAGCTTTCGGCTACCGGAGAAAAACCCTGATTAACGCCTTGCGACTGGGTGCCTTTGCTCACCTGCCGCTCGAAAAAATTAAGGAAGCGCTGCAATCAGCCGGGATCGACCCTGCTTGGAGAGGAGAAACCCTTTCCCTCGAACAGTTTAGCGACTTGAGCCGGGAAATCTCTTTATTAACGTGAAAAAGAAGCATACCCTCGTGGTTCTCCTGGCCCTCGGCCTTCTGGCTTTGGTTTTGGCCCCGGTTTTTCAGAGGGCCTTTTGGAGTATCCTCGTTTTAAGCGAGTTTCTTAATTTTGAATCACGCGGAGGACTCCAACTTTTTACCTCTCCCCCCCAAATGCAGGAAATCACTTACAGCGGGAGCAAGGGCTCAAGCAAGGCCGATCTCTATCTTCCCCGCTCCGGTGGAAAACATCCGGGAATTCTCCTCAACCATGGGGTTATTGACACCGGTAAAGACGATCCCCGCCTGAAGCGTCTGGCCGAGATCCTTTGCCGCAGCGGCTTTGCTGTCTGCATCCCGGATTTTCAGTCCATGCGCTCCTTCCGGATCGATCCCTCGGACATCGAAGAAGTGCAAATGGCCTTCGAGCATTTCATCTCCCGGAAAGAATATATTCTTCCGCAATCCTGCGGCCTCTTCGGGTTCAGTTACGGCGCCGGGCCGACAATCATTGCCGCCTGCCGCCCGGCGCTGCGGCCCAAAGTCCGTTTTGTTGTTTCTTTCGGAGGATATTACGACCTCAAAAATGTCCTTTCCTTTCTGGCTACGGGAAGCTTTGAATTCGGGGGGAAAAGTTATTCCCGCCAGCCTCAGGAATACGGGAAATGGGTTTTCTTGGCGAATAACCTTGACCTCGTGGAATCACCCCAGGACCGCTCTCTTCTTCGGAATATCTTGCAGATTAAGCTTCACGATGAAAAGGCTCCCATCGAACGGTTTGAGCCTCTTCTGGGAGAGGAAGGAAGAAATATCCTGGCCCTTCTATTCCATTCGGATTCAGGTCAGACCGAATCCTTGATTATGAAGCTTCCGGCTTCGATTCAGACCTCAATAAAAGCCCTTTCCGTTGGACCCGCTTTGCGCCACCTGAATGCTGACTTGATTCTCGCTCACGGAGAGGACGACGACATGATTCCGTTTACCGAATCGATCCGGCTGGCCCAGGCTGCCCCGGATCCGCGGCGGGTATATTG
>CAZIDC010000205.1:0-5663 GCA_964537885.1 uncultured Syntrophaceae bacterium
TAAACCCCGGTGGAAATTACTGGTTATTTAGGCACCGGATCATTTATAATATCATTAAATACCCGAAGAAAACCGGATTTCTCGTTGGACGAGGTCAGAAAAAAAATAATTCTCATTTTGGCCTTGATCCGTTCGATCATCGCCGTTGGTACGGCGGGGTACATAGGGATCGAGGGGTGGAATTTTATTGATTCGCTTTATATGACCGTGATCACCCTTTAAAATGTCTGCTTCGCGGGAATGGCGAAAATGAGGGAGCAGATCCAAAGCCGGGAGGGAGTCATGACGAAGAAGGGGAAGATTTTTGTCGTTCTTTTGATGTTTTGGTCCGTTGGGGTTTCCTGCGGCACTCCCGGGCCTAAATTACCCGGTCAAATGATCGACGATGCTGCCATCACCACGAAAATCAAGGCCAACCTTTTTGATGAGAGTGTTCTAAGATGTTCGGTAATCAGTGTTCAGACATTCTACGGAGAAGTCACTTTGATCGGGTCCGTTGAGAATGAAGAGCAAAGAAAACAAGCGGAAGCTCTCGCTAAAAGCGTGGAGGGAGTGGTCCGCGTGAACAATCTTCTGGAGGTTAAGCTAAAATAGATGGGCACGAGTCGGCGGGTATGGATTCTGATTGGGAGAAGATCCATAATTTTTCTCCGCAGTTTTCTGTGAAAAGCTGGCCCAAATGAATTTATAAAAGCGCGAGGAGAAGCGTTGGCCAAGAAAGATTTGTGGGCAATAGGGGTTGATCTGGGAGGCACAAAGATCGAGGTGGCGTGGGTGGACGCAGGTGGGACCGTCCACCAGCGTTTGCGGCGTCCCACCAATCCTGAGCGCGGGCCGGCTGCCGTGAAAAGCGGAATTATCGCTGCCGTCCGCGAGATCTGGGAAGACGCCGGCTCTTCGCCGGCAGGTGTGGGAGTGGGGGTTGCCGGTCAGATTGAGCCACGGCAGGGGATTGTGCGCTTTTCCCCAAACCTGGGCTGGCGCGACGAGCCTTTTCAAGCGGATCTCCACCAGGCCCTTGGAATCCCGATAGTGGTCATGAACGACGTCCGCGCAGCGACCTGGGGAGAGTGGCTTCATGGCGCCGGCCGGGGATGCGATGATCTCGTCTGCCTCTTTGTCGGCACCGGCATTGGAGGAGGAGTGGTAAGCGGCGGACAGATCCTCTCCGGATGCAGCAATTCCGCTGCCGAGCTGGGTCACATTACAGTCGACATCAACGGCCCCTTCTGCCGCTGCGGCAACCGTGGTTGCCTGGAAGCTTTGGCGGGCGGCTGGGCCATCGCTCACCATGCCCGGGAGGCGGTTAAAACCGATCCTGCCGCCGGCGCCTATCTGCTGAAAATGGCCGGGGACGAGCCAGAGTACATCACGGCCCAAATCGTAGCCCTAGCTGCCCGGAGCGGTGATCCCCTCGCTGTCCATTTAATTGAAAAAATGGTCCAGGCTCTTATCAGCGGCGCAGTGAGCCTGGTCAATGCCTTTAATCCCTGTCGCTTTATCCTGGGCGGGGGGATAATCGAGGGAATGCCGCACCTGGTGGAAAGGATTTCCCAGGGGGTAAAACAGCAGGCCCTAACCATAGCCGCCGAACCCCTGCAAATCCTGCCAGCGCAACTGCACCAGGACGCCGGGGTCGTCGGGGCAGCCGCCCTCGCCATAATCGTCGCGCTAAAAGGGAAAAGAGAATCGTAATGGGGAAAAAATCTTTGCTCAATGGGCCGGATTGGAAAAAGCCCTTCAGCGGGCTGACCCTGGACCTCGGCCTTTATGAGGAGGCTGTCCGGGAACGATTGCAGACCCTTGAGCAGGAGCAGTTCAGCTACCGCCTCTGGCAAAAGGACCCGGGTCTGTGGAAAACAGACCCCAAGCACCAGGTGGGGATTCGCAACGCCCTGGGATGGTTGACAGTGGCCGAGAAAATCGACGGGCACATGGATGACCTCAGGAAATTCGTCTCGGCAGTACGCGGTGCTGGATTTCGCCATGTCATTCACATGGGTATGGGCGGAAGCAGTTTAGCCCCGCTAACTTTACAACGGATATACCCGCCTTCGCCGGAAGGCCCTTTTTTATCTGTTCTGGATACCACAGATCCAGCCACTGTTCTCAGAATTGAACGAGAGAACCCCGTCGGGGACACCCTCTTTATCGTCGCCAGCAAGTCGGGAACGACTTCAGAGCCCTTAGCTTTTGGCGAATATTTTTACGCCAGGGTTAAGGCCCTCAAGGGTGATCGGGCCGGGGAAAACTTTGTGGCCATCACCGATCCGGATTCTCCTCTTGTCCAGTTGGCCAGCGAGCGAAAATTCCGGAAGGTTTTCTGGGGGCTCCCCGACATCGGCGGCCGATACTCAGCCCTTTCTCCTTTCGGGTTGGTCCCCGCAGCCTTGATGGGCCTTAATGTCGCCGAACTCCTCGCCCGCGCCCGCCGGATGGCGCAAGACTGCGCTCCATCTGTGCCCATTCAGGAGAATCCCGGCGTTGTCCTGGGCGCAGCAATCGGTGAACTGGCCCGCCGCGGAAGGGATAAAATAACCTTTCTGCTTCCCGAGTCTCTTACTTCCCTGGGATTGTGGTTGGAGCAGCTCATCGCTGAAAGTACGGGAAAGGAGGGTGCAGGAATCTTGCCTGTAGCCGATGAACCGCCCTGCCCCCTCTCCGCCTACGGAGAAGATCGTCTTTTTATCCATATCCGTCTGAAGGATGAGGTTGATGAGTCCCTTGAGAGCACCATTGCCAACTTGCAGAAAGCCGGCCGGCCGGTCATAACCATCCAGATGGATGACCGCTTTGACTTGGCCAGGGAATTCTTCCGCTGGGAGATCGCCACCGCCACCGCCGGGTCCATTCTGAGAATCAATCCCTTTGACCAGCCGAATGTTCAGGAAAGCAAGGACAACACCAACCGTCTCCTCGCCGAGGTGCGCCGGTCCGGAAAGCTGCCGGAAGCCGCGCCAACCTTGCACGAAGGCTCTATAGTCTTCTATGGCCCTGATCCGGGGAAGAATGCCGTGGATCTGTTCCGGTCATTTTTCGCCAGGGCCCGGAAGGGAGATTATTTCCCCATCCTGGCTTATCTTGCCGAAACTCCGGAGATCCTTCAAGCCCTGCAGTCCATCCGGCAGCGCGTGCGCGACTGTCTGGGGTTGGCCACCACCCTGGGCTATGGCCCCCGCTTTTTGCATTCCACCGGCCAATATCACAAAGGCGGGCCGAACACGGGCCTGTTCCTGCAGCTCACCGCCGACGACGCCGAGGATGCCCCTATTCCCGGCCAACCTTACACCTTCGGGGTTTTTAAAAGAGCGCAGGCTCTGGGAGACCTGGAAGCGCTGCAAAAACACGGTCGGAGGGTTGCCCACGTTCACCTGGGCGCCGATGTTCTTCGGGGTTTAACAGCTCTGCGTAAAGCCATAGAAGAAGCATTGGCCCAAAGGCCGGCTTAAAGGGATAAGGTCGCAAGACACGATACCCAACGCGCTTTCGCCTCATTCCGTTATCTGCGCTTTCTGCAGCTTCCCGCTGAAGTCAATGAATACCGACTTGATCTCCGTAAACTCGCGGATGGCCTCGGTACCAGCTTCCCGGGCTCCGTTCCCGGTATTTTTTATCCCGCCAAAAGGCAGGTGGACTTCCGCGCCGATGGTCGGGGCATTGATATAGGTCACCCCCGCTTGCAGGTCCTGCATGGCCCGAAAGGCCAGGTTCACGTTTTGGGTGTAGATGGAAGAAGAAAGTCCGTACTCCACGTCGTTGGCTACGGCAATGGCTTCTTCATAGCTGCGAATCTTGATCATGCAAAGCACAGGCCCGAAGATTTCTTCCTTGGTGATCTTCATCCCGTGTCTGGCCTCGAAGATGGTGGGCTCGACAAAAAAACCCCGGTCATACAGGCCACCGGTGATTTTTTTGCCGCCGCAGAGGAGTTTCGCGCCTTCTTCCTTTCCGATTTGAATATAATCCAGGACCTTCCTTTCCTGCTCCGCGGACGAGACCGGACCCACATTGATTAGCGGATCCAAGGGGTTGCCAATTTTGAGATTCCGGGTTCGGAGTAATAATTGCTGCAGGACCGCATCATAGACCTTTTCGTGGATGATCAAACGGCTGGTAGCAGTGCATCTCTGGCCGGCGGTCCCGAAAGCCCCGAAGAGAGCGCCTTCGATGGCCAGGTCGAGGTTGGCATCCGCCATGATGATCTGTGGATTCTTTCCTCCCAGCTCCAGGCCTACCCGTTTCAGCAGGCGGGCGGCCTTCGTGTAAATATCTTTTCCGGCAGCTACGCTCCCAGTAAAGGAGAGACCTCTTAGGCGGGGGTTTTGAATAATAGCTTCCCCCACAACCTCCGCTGGTCCGGTCACCATGTTCAGAACACCGGCAGGGAGTCCAGCCTGTTCAAGGATTTCGATTAGTTTGGCGGCGCACAGGGGGGTCAAGGTGGCCGGTTTAAAAACAACCGTGTTCCCGGTAATCAAGGCCGCCCCCAGTTTCCAGGAGGGAACGGCCAAGGGAAAATTCCAGGGGGTGATGCAGCCCACCACGCCGATCGGCTGTTTCAGGGTTAAACAAAACTTATTGGGCAGTTCGGAAGGAGTCGTCTCCCCCAGCAGGCGCCTTCCTTCCCCGGCGATGTATTCGAAAAAATCGATGGCCTCCTGCACGTCCCCCTTTCCTTCGGCGATCACCTTGCCCATTTCTTTGGTCACGGTTTCTCCGAGATCTTCTTTCCTCTGCCGCATGAGAGCTGCGGCTTTGAGCAAAATCTCTCCCCTTTTAGGCGGCGGGAATTGCTTCCATTGCCGGAAGGCGTTCTCGGCGGCCTCGCCTGCATGGAAAACATCATCGCTTGTCCCCGACTGAAAGGTTGCCAGGATTTCCCCGCTGGCCGGGTTTTTCGTATCAAAGGTTTTCCCGCTGGAGGACTTGATCCACTTTCCATCGATGTATAAACCATACTCGTGCATGTCCAACCCTCCTTTACTTTTAAGAATCCCTCGTATCATTATAAGGCACTCCCAGGAGATTTTTACCTTTAAAATTTTATGGGTCTGCTTTACACTGAAAGAAGGAGGAAACCTTATGCCGGCTATTCTTGAAGTATTTTCCGACTACATTTGACCCTGGTGCTATTTCAGTACCGGGCGTATTGATCAATTGCGGAAGAATTATGAAATTGAAATTCAGTGGCGGGCTTTTCCCCTCCATCCTGACACGCCTGAGGAAGGGCTTACGCTCGAGCAGCTTTTTGCCGGCCGCGGCCTGGACATCGACAAAATGATGTCGCGCTTGAAGACGGTGGCGGACGAATTGGGATTACCCCTGGGAAAGCGGAAAAAGACTTATAACAGCCGGCTGGCCCAGGAGTTGGGCAAGTGGGCGGAATGTAAAGGCCAAGGGGATGAATTTCACGGCTCCGTCTTCCGAGCTTATTTTGTGGACGGGAAGAATATCGGGAAGGTAGAGGAATTGGCCGGTCTGGCCAATTCAATCGGGCTTCCCGAAGAGGAAGCGAGGGCGGTTCTGCAACTGCGAAGTTTCCAGGAAGCGGTTGATGCGGACTGGTCACGCGCCCACGCCATGGGCATCTCGGCCGTTCCGACTTTCGTGCTCAACCGGCAGGCAGTCGTAGGCGCCCAGCCCTATGAGGTTCTGGAACAATT
>CAZIDC010000206.1:0-2225 GCA_964537885.1 uncultured Syntrophaceae bacterium
TGGTAAGCAAAAAGAAGATTAATTGCAGGAAACAAAAGATGATTTTCATCATTCCATGGTTGACTATGAATAGGGGACAATAAAATTATGATGGAAGTTAGATTTCATGGGCGGGGAGGGCAGGGGGCGGTTACCTCGGTGGAGATGCTTGCTCTCGCGGCCATCGAGGAAGGCAAGTATGCCCAAGGATTTCCCAGTTTCGGACCGGAACGAAGAGGAGCGCCAGTCATTGCCTTTGCCCGGGTGGACGAGAAGCCCATACGCTTGCGCTCCAAGATATATCAGCCCGATGTGGTGGTGGTTTTGGACCCGAGTTTGCTGAAAATTCTTGACCCCTCGCAAGGGCTAAAGCCCGGTGGTTTGTTGATCATCAATACCAATAAAACAATCGAGCAAATCAGATCCGAGTTCGGTTATAAAGTTCGCTTGGCGACCGTAGATGCCGACCTGATTGCCCGTCAAGAATTGGGCCTTCCCATCACGAACACCACAATGCTCGGGGCCCTGGTTCGGGGAACCGGCATTGTTCAACTGGACTCCCTGGTCCCTCCGCTGAAATCTCGTTTCGGGAGAGGAGCGGAAAGGAACTCAAAGGCACTCCACCGAGCCTATAACGAGACCATCCTGAATAGTTGAAGTGGGAGACGATTGTTCCATATCCTCCGGAGGGTAGCGGATCAAGAGGAGGAGTTTGGAGAGAAGGTCGGAACCGGTCAGGAAGCAAAGGGAGCATTTAAGGGAAAAGTGAAGGAGAAAGACAGTGGCGAAACCTATTGATCAATACACCTGGAAAGAAATCCCCCTCGGCTGCGTGGTTACAGAACCGGGAAATGCCCGGGAATATAAGACCGGCGACTGGAAGTCGCAGAAGCCTGTGGTCGATACGGCCAAATGCATCAAATGCGGCGTCTGCTGGGTTTTTTGCCCGGATGCAGCCATTTATAAAAACGAAGAGGGTTACTTTTTGGCCAACTTAGACTACTGCAAGGGGTGCGGGATATGCGCCCGGGAATGCTGGACAGGGTGCATTAAGATGGTGGAGGAGGAAAAATGACCGGCAAGCGAGTAGGAATGGAAGTCTCCATCGCGGCTTCCGAAGCTGTGAAGATGGCCAATGTCGACTGCATCGCCGCTTACCCCATCACCCCCCAGACGCACATTGTCGAACACCTTGCCGAGTTAGTGGCCGAAGGAGAACTCGACGCGGAATTTATTCCCGTTGAGTCCGAGCATTCGGCTCTCTCGGTTTGCGCGGGAACCTCAGCCGTGGGAGCAAGGACGTATACGGCCACGAGCTCCCAGGGGCTGGCGCTGATGCATGAAATTCTTTTCATCGTATCGGGCATGCGGCTGCCCATTGTCATGACTGTGGCCAACCGGGCGCTTTCCTCCCCTCTGAGCATATGGAACGACCACAGTGACATCATGGCTTCCCGGGACTGCGGCTGGATCCAGATCTTCACCGAGAATGGACAAGAGGTTTACGATCATTCCCTATGCGCCTTCAAAATCGCCGAGGATCGAAGAGTCCTCATGCCCACGATCGTCAACCTTGACGGCTTCACCTTGAGTCATGTGGTTGAGCCCCTATATTTGGAAACCCAGGAATTGGTGGACCGCTTCCTTCCTCCCTATCAGCCCATTTACGCTCTCCACCCCGATAAACCGCTGACCATGGGCGCGTTTGCGATGCCCGAGATCTACTCCGAAGCCAGGAAAGCCCACGACGTAGCTCTGAGGAATTCATATCCCGTGATCCTTGAAGTTTGGAAAGAGTGGGGGGAGCTTACCGGCCGCCATTATCAACCCATGGAGACTTATCGAATGGAAGGGGCTAAGATTGCCCTACTCACTATGGGCAGCTTCGGCGAGGTGGCCATGGAAGCGGTGGACCGGATGAGAGAAAAAGGGATGGCCGTCGGGCTTCTGAGGCTAAGACTATGGAGGCCCTTTCCCTTCGAGGTCATCCGCCAGGCCGTGCGGGGATTAGATATGCTCGTGGTCATGGACCGGGCTATTTCGACGGGGGGAATCGGAGGGCCGGTATGCTCCGAGATTAAAACAGCCCTTTACGGGCAGGCGAAACGGCCCAAGATCGTGAGCTTCATTGCCGGCCTGGGCGGGCGCGACGTGCCCCCGGAGCAGTTTGAAGAGATGGTCGGACAGGCTCTGAAGATGAAAGGCAAGAGAAAGACGGAAGAGTTTATTACCATTGGAATACGGGA
>CAZIDC010000206.1:2325-5644 GCA_964537885.1 uncultured Syntrophaceae bacterium
CCCAAATTGTTATCGGGGAAAGAACCGATTGTATCAGGACATCGGGCCTGCCAGGGGTGCGCCGAAGTTTTAGCGGTCCGGTACGTGCTCAAGGCCCTGGGCCAGAATATCGTCATCGCCAATGCCACGGGGTGCATGGAGATTATTTCCTCCGCCTTTCCCACCACCGCGTGGGACGTTCCCTGGATCCACGTTGCTTTTGAAAATGCCGCGGCTGTCGGGTCCGGAGTGGAAGCGGGGCTGAAAGCGCTGATGCGCAAGGGCCGCATCCCCAAAAAGCCCATCAAGGCTGTGGCCATGGCTGGCGATGGGGGGACTTCGGACATCGGACTCCAGGCCCTGTCCGGCGCGCTGGAGCGCGGGCACGACATGATTTACTGCTGCTTCGACAATGAAGCCTACATGAACACGGGCATCCAGCGGTCCAGTTCGACTCCCTTCGGAGCCATGACCACCACCTCGCCCCCTGGACAAGCCAGCTTCGGGCAGATGACCTGGAAGAAAAACATGGCGGCCATTGCCGCGGCCCACGCGATTCCTTATGTGGCCACGGCCTGTTCCAGCTACCCCTTTGATCTTATCGAAAAAGTGCGGAAAGCCAAGGCCATCCAGGGGCCGTCGTACATCCATATCCTGTCTATCTGTCCAACCGGGTGGAGGATTCCTTCCGACCAGGCCATCCGCTTCGGGCGGCTGGCAGTGGAGACGGGAGTCTTCCCCCTATATGAAGTGGAACGCGGGAAGTACAAAATGACCATCGATTTCCCGAAACTGCGGCCGGTCGCCGATTATCTGCAAGGCCAGGGCCGCTTCCGGCACCTGACCCCGGACCTGATCGCCAAAATCCAGGAGCGGGTTAACGAAGAATATGCGGCTTTGAAGGCCAAGGCCAACATGGCCAGTGCCCAATAACAGATTGCGGATTGGGGAATGCGGAATGCCGAATGCGGAATTCGGAATGAGGAATAGCAAATAAAGTAATTTGTGGAAAACGATGGAGAAACAAATGGACCTGATGAAGGTGGATACAATAATCGATAAATACAACGCCGAAAAGAGCTCCCTCATCGGCATTTTCCAGGACATCCAGCAGGAATACCGGTATTTGCCCCGAGAGGCGATCCTGCGCGTCGTCGACCGCCTGGGCATCCCGATCTCCCAGGCTTACACCGTAGCTACTTTTTATAAATCCTTCAGCTTAGTGCCGAGGGGCGAGCACGAGATTCATGTCTGTCTCGGGACGGCCTGCCATCTCAGGGGCGGCCAGCGCCTGGTGGAAAATTTTGAGCGATCCCTGGGTGTCAAAGCCGGGGGGACGACGAAGGATATGAAGTTTACCCTGGAAACCGTAAACTGCTTAGGGGCCTGCGCTTTAGCTCCGCTGGTCCGGGTGGACCAGAAGAATTACGGAAAGATGGCCGGGGATAAAGTTTCCAGGATCATCAAAGAATACCGACCGGATGGAAAAGGGAAATCCCATGGAGAAAATTAAGACTCTACAAGAGTTAGAAAAACTGCGCCAGTCCATCCTCGCTGAGAAGAAGCCCGGAGCTCAACAGGTTACGGTTTGCGGCGGGACGGGCTGCCTTTCCAACGGCAGCGAGCAGGTGGTCGCGGCGTTTGCCGAAGAAATGAAAAAGCAAGGCCTGAACGGGACGGTCAATTTGAAGAAGACGGGGTGCCACGGATTCTGCGAGCGCGGGCCCTTGGTGACCCTTCACCCCCGGGAGATCTTCTACCAGCGGGTGGCTGCCACGGATGCGGCCGAGATCGTAGCCGAGACCCTGATCAAAGGGGAGACCGTAGAGCGCCTGCTTTACACCGACCCCCAGACCGGCGAGAAGATCGCCCGGCACGACGAGATTCCTTTTTATAAAAACCAGGTGCGCATCGCCCTCCGGAACAACGGGCGGATCGACCCGGCGGATATTCGGGACTATATTGCCAACGGCGGGTACGACGGATTGGCGAAAGCCCTGACGGCCATGACCCCCGAGGAGATCATCGCGACCATCGAAAAATCCGGGTTGCGCGGGCGCGGAGGTGGCGGCTTCCCCGCCGGGAAAAAATGGAGGTCCTGCCGAGACGCCCACGGGGACGCGCGCTACGTGGTTTGTAACGGCGATGAAGGAGACCCCGGAGCATTCATGGACCGTTCGATCATGGAAGGGGATCCCCACAGCGTGATCGAGGGCATAATCATCGGTGCCTTCGCCATCGGTTCCAACCAGGGGTACATCTATGTGCGCAACGAATATCCCTTAGCCGTTAAGAACCTGACCATCGCCCTAAAACAGGCCCGGGATTATGGGTTTTTAGGGAAGAACCTCTTTGATTCCGGATTCGACTTTGATGTGCGTATCAACCGCGGCGGGGGCGCCTTTGTCTGCGGCGAATCCTCGGCCTTAATGGCCTCCCTTGAGGGCCGGGCCGGAGAGCCGCGCGCCAAGTATATCCACACCGTGGAGCGGGGGCTTTATGACAAGCCAACGAACCTGAACAACGTCGAGACCTGGGCCAATGTTCCCGAGATCATCACCCGCGGGGCGGAGTGGTTTGCCTCTCTGGGTACGGCCGGAAGCAAGGGGACCAAGGTATTTTCCTTAGTGGGCAAGGTTAAGAACACGGGCCTGGTCGAAGTTCCCATGGGCATTACCATCCGCGACATCATCTATAAAGTCGGGGGGGGCATCCTTAAAGACCGGGATTTCAAAGCAGTTCAAACCGGCGGGCCGTCCGGGGGCTGCATTCCCAAGTCCCTGATCGATATGGCGGTGGACTTTGACGAGCTGACCAAGGCCGGAGCCATGATGGGGTCGGGCGGCATGATCGTCATGGATGATACGGACTGCATGGTGGACGTGGCCAAATACTTCACCAAGTTTTTGGAGGAAGAGTCCTGCGGCAAGTGCACGCCCTGCCGGGAAGGCGTGCGCCGGATGAAAGAGGTGCTGACCGACATCACCGAGGGAAGGGGGACGGAAGAATCCATCCCTCTTCTCGAAGAGCTGGCCGAGGCCATTACCCTCGGTTCCCTTTGCGCCCTCGGGGGAACGGCCGCGAATCCTGTCCTATCTACCCTGCGCTATTTCCGGGATGAGTACGAGGCGCACATCCAGGAGAAGCGCTGTCCGGCCGGAGTCTGCAAAGAGCTGATCACCTATTCGATCCTGGAGAGCGCGTGCAATGGCTGCCACCGCTGTTTCCGGGAATGCCCGCAGCAGGCCGTCTCCGGCGAGGCGAAACTGCCGCACCAGATCGACCCGGCCAAGTGCATCAAATGCGGCATCTGTTATGACGTATGCAAGTTTGACGCGGT
>CAZIDC010000207.1:0-5618 GCA_964537885.1 uncultured Syntrophaceae bacterium
CCAAGCGGACTGGACTGGCCTCCCGGCCATGGGCGTCCTTGGCCTTTACGCCGAATCTTTCCTCCTCCGACCTTGGCCACCCACTCTTGACTGAAGAGTTATGAAAAGATGCAGTCTTGCATCCCAGCTTAACTTCTATAGGAAGCATTGATCTTGACGTAATCAAAAGAAAAATCTGTGGTGAAAATAGAGGCGCTTTTGGTCCCCCGGTGGAGGTTGAGGCGGACTTTATACTCCCTCTTCTTCATCACGGAAGTCGCGAGTTCCTCTTTCTCCGGTCCGGTTCCCCGGCCGCGGCGGACGATATCCACTCCATCGAAAAAAACATCAATCCGATCCGGATTGATGGGCACACCCGAGTAGCCGGCAGCGCAAAGGATCCTTCCCCAGTTGGCATCCTCGCCGAAAAAGGCGGTCTTGACCAGGGGGGAGTTGGCGATTGTCCGGGCAACCCGTTCGGCTTCGGATGGAGTGCGGGCTTTCTCGACTGCGATTTCGACTAATTTAGTAGCTCCTTCCCCGTCGAAGGCGATCATCTTGGCCAGCTTTAATAAAAGTTCATGAAAATATTCAGAAAATTTCTTGTATCCCGGCGTGTGGAGGACTATCTCTCGATTTTTAGCCTCCCCGTTGGCCAGAATCAGGAGGGTGTCATTGGTGCTTGTATCCCCATCCACGGTGACCCGGTTGAAAGAGTTTTGAACCCCTTCTTTTAGGGACTGGCGCAATGCTCCAAGGGAGATGGAGGCATCCGTAAAAACGAAGGAGAGGAGAGTGGCCATCCTTGGGCCGATCATCCCGGCCCCCTTGGCTATGCCGGCGAGAGTGATCTCCTTTCCGTTCACCCGCCCCCGAAGAATTCCCGCCTTGGGAAAGGTGTCCGTGGTTACGATTGCCCGGGCAGCATCCCCAAGGCCAGCAGGGGACAAAGAGGCAGTGAGGCGGAGAAGATTTTTTTCGATCAAAGACATGGGTAACGGCTTGCCGATCACCCCGGTGGAGGCCAGGAGAACGCTCTCAGGAGTGATATTCAAGGAGGAAGCAATTAACCGGGAAAGACGCTGTCCATCCGCCAGGCCTTTCTTTCCCGTGCAGGCGTTAGCCGACCCGGAATTAACCAGCACCGCCCGAGCTTTCCCTGACTTGATGCGCGCCCGGGAGATCAGCACCGGCGCGGCTTTCACCCGGTTGGTGGTGAAAACCCCGGCAGCTACCGAGGGGACCTCGGAATAAATAAGGGCCAAATCTTTGGCTTGATTTTTTTTAATACCCGCGGCGATACCCGCAGCCCGGAAGCCAGGCACCTGAAAACCTGAAGGGATATGGTTGTTCATAACAACTCCTCAACTGCGCCAAGTCCATAGTGCATAGCGTAAAAGCAAGAATCTTCTCCTCTGCGCTTTGGGCCATGCGCTCTGCCGTTTTTACCTTCCATGACACTTCTTATACTTTTTCCCGCTGCCGCAAGGGCAAGGATCATTGCGGCCGACTTTCTTGCCCTCCCGCTTCACGGTTTTTTGTTTCTCCTCTATTTCATCCCCGTGGCTGAGGACGATGGGTTGCTTACGGGCTGCTTCAAACTTCTTTACCTCCTCGGGGCGGGCGATCTGGACCCGGAAGAGCTTCCCGACCGTCTCCTCCTTGATATGCTGGATCAGCTCCATGAACATCTCGTACCCTTCTTTCTGGTATTCCTGGAGCGGATTGCGCTGCCCGTAGCCCCGGAGGCCGATGCCTTCCTTAAGATGGTCCATAGCCAGGAGGTGTTCTTTCCAGAGGGTATCGATGGACTGCAGGTAAATCACCTTTTCAAGGTGGCGGAGGGTATCGGAACCGAATTCAACTTCTTTTCTTCCATAGACTTCTTTAGCCCGAGCCATAATTGCTTCCCGGAGTTTTTCCCGGGTCATAGTCTGGGTTTCTTCGGCGCGGATGTCCAACCCGAAGGAGAAGACACGCAGGAGGGACTCGTTCAGCCTCCGATAGTCCCACTCCTCGGCATAGGTCTTTTCTTCGGCGATTGGATCAACGAGGTTCTCGGCTAGCTCCGCTGTAATTTCCTGGATCTCCTCGGCAACCCCATCCTGGTCCAGAACCCTTTTCCGGCGGTCATAGATTACCTCCCGATGTTTGTTCATGACATCGTCATATTCCAGGAGGTGTTTGCGGATGTCGAAGTTGTGGGCTTCCACCCGCTTCTGGGCGTTTTCGATCGCCCGGCTGATGAGATTGTGCTCGATGGGTTGCCCTTCTTCCATTCCCAGCCGGCTCATCACCCCGGATATCCGCTGGGAGCCGAAAATGCGCAGCAGGTCGTCCTCCAGGGAAAGGTAGAACCTGGAGGTTCCGGGGTCTCCTTGACGCCCGGAGCGACCGCGGAGCTGGTTGTCAATGCGCCGGGATTCATGACGCTCCGTTCCCAGGACGTGCAATCCTCCGCACCCGATTACTTTTTTATACTCCTGAGCGGTTATGGAACGCATTTCCTCCAGGATCTTGAGGAAACCGTCGGGGCCGGCGGTTGGGTCCACCTTGCGGCGCAGGGCCTCCTCGCGGGCCAGCATCTCCGGATTCCCGCCGAGCATGATGTCGGTTCCCCGGCCGGCCATGTTGGTGGAGATGGTTACCGAGCCATACCGGCCAGCCTGAGCGATAATATTGGCTTCCATTTCGTGATACTTGGCGTTCAGAACCTGATGGGGGATTTTCTCCGGTTTAAGCATGGAGGAGATCTTTTCGGAGTTTTCGATGGAGATGGTGCCGACCAGGACGGGTTGCCCCCGCCGGTGGCATTCTTTCACCTCTTCCACTACGGCCTTATATTTCTCTCGTTGGGTGCGGTAGATGGCATCGGCAAAATCCTTGCGGATCATGTCCACGTTCGTGGGAACGACTACAACTTCCAATTTGTAAATTTTTTGAAATTCCGCGGCTTCGGTGTCGGCCGTGCCAGTCATGCCGGCCAGTTTCTTGAACATGCGGAAGTAATTTTGGAAGGTGATCGTGGCCAAGGTCTGATTCTCCTCGGCGACTTTCACCCCTTCTTTGGCCTCAATCGCCTGGTGGAGGCCATCGCTCCAGCGCCGCCCGGGCATCATCCGGCCGGTAAATTCGTCCACGATCATTACCTGGCCGTCCTTGATCACATAATTGATGTCTTTCTGGAAGAGCCAGAAAGCTTTGACGAGCTGGTGAATGGTATGGATTCGATCGGAAGTCTGCCGGTATCGATTTTCCAGATCTCGACGGGATTCAATTTTTTCGAGCGGACCCAGCGTATCCTGGCTATCAATAGCCAGGTAACCCTCTTCCAAGGAGGGGACCACAAAGGCATCCGCATGTCCTTTGGAAAGAAGCTCTAACCCTTTTTCGCTGAGCTCCACAGCGTTTGACCGCTCATCAATGGCGCAGAAGAGCTTGCCGTCGAATTGGGAGAGCATTTTCTGCCCCGACAGGTAAGACTCCATGCGGTCAATCCGGGTCTTCAAAGCGGGTTTTTCGGCGATCAGATCCAGGAAATGAGAATTTTTGGGATCTCCCCGTTTGACGAGCAGGAGTTTTTCTATGGCTTCTTCGCTTTCTGGGTCTTCTTCGAGTAGTTTCTTCGCCTCATCGAAGATGGTCTGCACCAGCCGGCTCTGATTCTGACGGAGCCGGATGACCATGGGCTTCAGTTCCTCGTAAAACCCCTCTTCGACTTGCTCCACCGGCCCGGAGATAATCAGGGGAGTCCGGGCTTCGTCGATGAGGATGGAATCAACTTCGTCCACGATGGCATAATTCAGCTCGCGCTGGACCATGTCTTCGATGCGAAATTTCATATTGTCGCGGAGATAGTCGAAGCCGAATTCGTTATTGGTTCCGTAAGTAATGTCGCAGCGGTAGGCCTGCTGACGTTCCGCGTCGTCAAGCTCGTGAACGATCACCCCCACGGAAAGACCCAGGAAATGGTAAATGGTCCCCATCCAAGCTGCATCGCGTTTGGCTAAATAATCATTGACGGTAACGACGTGAACGCCTTTGCCGGTCAGCGCGTTGAGGTAAACGGGCAGGGTGGAGGCCAGGGTTTTTCCTTCACCGGTCTTCATCTCGGCGATTTTCCCCTGGTGGAGGACCATGCCCCCCATCAGTTGCACGTCGAAGTGGCGTTGGCCTAAAGTTCGCCGGGAAGCTTCCCGGACCACGGCGAATGCTTCGTTAAGCAGGTCATCGAGGGACTCTCCCCGTTCAAGGCGTTCTTTGAACTCCGCGGTCTTGGCCTGAAGCTGTTCATTGCTCAATTTCATCAGGGCAGGTTCCTGCTCATTGATGGCCCTAACCAGAGGTTTCAGGCGGTTCAGCACCCGCTCGTTCTTGCTGCCGAATATTTTTTGGAGTGTCTTTAGAAACATATTTTTTTATTACACCACAAAAATGGATTCTATGGCTTGGAGGAATAAAAATTCAAATAAAAACCCCGATAAAGCCTTCCTTATCGGGGTCAATCTTTCAAACCCTTGTTCAATTTAACATATTTTTAATGATAGGGGAAGGGATAATTACAGATTGTCAACGGGGGATTTTAAAAACTGAGATAAAATATTGCCGGGTTAAAGATTTATGTTGTCTGGTTGAGATAGCGAGAAGGATTGACTGGATTGCCGTGGATCCGCACTTCATAATGAAGATGGGGCCCGGTGCTATTGCCCGAAAGGCCAACCGTACCGATGACCTGTCCTTTCCTCACTTTATCCCCGGCTTGGATATGGACTTCTTTCAGGTGGCCGTACATGGTAAGAAAACCATGGCCATGGTCGATACAGACCAATCGTCCATACTCTGATTCACGTCCGGCGAAGGTAACCACTCCATCTGCTGCGGTTAAAACCGGAGTTCCAGTTGCGGCCGCGATGTCTATCCCTTTATGCGGTCTTGTTCCTCCCGAAGAAAAGGATAAACGTGTATCGCCAAAACCCGAGGTGATCCGGCCTAAAACCGGCCAAAGAGAAGGGGTAGCCAAGAGAATCGATTTTTGCGCCTGAAGAAACTCTTGAAATTCTTTGAGGTTTTGTTCCCGTTGGATAGCATCCCTATGCAATTCCAAAAGGTCCCGGTTCAGACGGCTGACCAAATGCGATCGCTCCTTCTCCAGGATGGAGATTCCATCGCCGCGGATGAATGCGGCTTCTTTTGTTTTCTCCTTGGGTATGTGGGAATTCTTCTTCTTTAAAACCCCGGGAGAGACCTTCCTAACCTTTTGCAAATCCTTGACTTCTCGCAGGTCTTTCTCCACCTGTTTTTCAATCTCTTTTAGCTTGTTCAATGCCTCTTCCAGGATGAAGATTTTTTCCATAAAGCCACGGATTTCTTCCTGCTGAGAATGGGTTTCGGCGCGCAAGGACTGCAGCTCGCTGATCTTCTTTTTATTATTTAAATAGTCATAGATAACGAATGCAGAAAAGGTGATAACAAGGCCCAAAACCACGGCCCCAATTTTGAAGGTGAGGGGCGAAAGCATAAGTTTTTTAACCTTGGCAGCCTTTTGGGAGAAAATTAATATAGTATAAGCCTTGTTAGCCAACCTGCTACTCCGCAAGGAGAAATGAACATCCCGGATGGAAAAGATCCGGATCAAGATT
>CAZIDC010000208.1:0-5589 GCA_964537885.1 uncultured Syntrophaceae bacterium
AACCCGCAACCGGCTGATTACAAATCAGCTGCTCTACCGATTGAGCTACGCCAGCGGAAAGCAATACGCAATTATTTTTATATAAAATATATAATATTACATTTTTATTTTTCTCTTGTCAATAATTTTTTGAGACTTTTAAGCAAGGTACCGAAAAAGGGGGGTAGCCTTCACTCCAATCCCCTTGGGGCCTTTTTTAGCATTCTTTTTGTTCTTTTCCAGGGACATCGCCCTTACCCATTGCAAATACCTCTTCTCCCCCCCGTCTACCTCTAAAAAAATGATTTCGGGAACATTATAACTATGCATCGCTTTAATTTTATTTATTAATTCCTTCATTCTCCTCTTGTCGGTTTTGATGAAAATCATAGCCTCTTTCTTCTGGCAGAGTTTCCCCTTCCAGAAGAAAAAAGAAGTCATTTGGGGGATGACATTCACGCAAGCAGCTATCTTGTCCTCGACAAGCCTACGGGCGATCTTGTGACCTTCTTTTTCAGAACCCGCAGTTGAAATCATTAGCAAGGCGCTCACCGAATACCCTCCGTTATCATGGATTTCGAATTTGAGGCTGGGATTGTTTCCCTATCATTCCTCCTTACCGCCTGCCCTTTGATATAAAGCCGCGAAAGAATCTCCCGCATTTCTGGATCCCGGACCCCTTCAACCTCTTTCTCGATCCACCTCCTCTCTTCCTCTTTTACAACCCCATCCGGACTTTTCATTCCTTGCCCTTCTTCTTCGCTTTTCCCTTCGGCAGCAGGTTTTAGTTCCCCGATGAAGAACCTCAGATCCTGTAAAAAATTGGACCTCAACTGTTGTTGAAATTTTTGAATAATCAGACCTTTCATGAATTGAAGCTGCTGCATCCACACCGAACTGTCAACCTTCACCTGCAACACCCGGTTTTGTACTCGAATGGGCTCGGTTCTCTCGGCCACGGCTTTGCCAACGACCCGTTCCCATAAATCCAAAATCTTCTGTTCCTGAATCCTTCTTTTGAGTCCTGAACGGCTGAAAAAGCTCTCTAAAACATCCCCCAGACTCATTGGTTTTTTATTATTCTTCCTCATATTCGACCCTTTAGTATTCTCTCTTGCCCCTGCGCCCGCTCCCCCTCTTCGGATTCTTCCTTGAAGTTTCATTTAAATGGCAGGTGTCGTTGAGACATCGCAAAACGGATCCTCGCTCTGAGAATTCAATGATGTTTTTCGCCGTGGCCTCCTGGCGGAGCCGCCTGAAATGAGTCAAGGGTACGTCCAGAACGCGGCAGAGGATCGTTAAATTGACAAAGCTGTGGGCCACCACCGCCACGGTACCTTCGGGATGATTCCGGATGATTCTTTCGATCGAAGACCAAGCCCGTTTCTGAAGCTGCCCTAAGGATTCCCCCTGGGGCAGCCGGGTGGATCCTGGATTTTTTATCCATTTTCTCAAAAAACTCGGGTGATCCCGTCGAAGCTCTTCACCGGTTAAGCCCTCCAATTGACCCTGATTTAACTCCTGCAAATTCTTGTCGATGACCAGGGGGCAATCATGATATCTGGCAATCTGCTCCGCGGTTTGCCGGGCACGGGTTAGAGGACTGGTATAAATTGCCTCCAGAGGTTCCCTCTTCAAGGATTCGGCCAGGGATTTCGCCTGGGAAGTCCCCTTCGGACTCAGTTCAATGTCCGAAATTCCCTGGAACCTGTGAATTTCATTCCATGGTGTTTCCCCATGGCGGACCAGTATCAACCGCACGTCAGTTTTTCTTCTCCTTCTTTGGCATTAGGGCAAGCCCCGGAAATTGCCGATTTTTCACGTGGAAGAATGATACTGGGGACAACCCTTCTCACATCCCTCGCAAGAATCCTGGCATGGCTCGATATGGATGGTGGTCTGCGAGAGAGGAAACCGATCTTTTATTTCTTCCTCTAAGTGGGTGCATAGGTTATGAGCGGTTGGCAAATCCACTGTCTTGGCAAAGACCAGATGCAAATCAATATATCGCTCGGGCCCTGATTTTCGGGCGCGAAGTTTATGGAATTCCACGAAATGTCGGTAATGGTCTTTTAATATGGCTTCGATGGCCTTCTCCTCGTTTTCCGGAAGTCTCCAGTCCATCAGATCGCGCAAGCCTTTTCTCATTAAACTTACAGAAGTCTTGGCAATAAAAAGAGCTACGAAGATGGCAGCTACGGGGTCGAGAGCCTTGATCCCGGTTAAGGAAATCAATGCCAACCCGGCAAAAACCCCCAATGAAGTGTAAACATCAGCGCTGAGATGAAAGGCATTGGCTTCCAGGGCAAGTGACTCCGTCTCGCGAGCCACTTTAATGTTATGTCGATAGATAAAAAAATTAATCAGCGCCGAGAAAAACATGACCCCGAGACCATAGGGAATGTGTTTAAGACCCATGGGATAACTGAGTCGTTCCACCGATTCCCAGATGATGTAAATCCCCGCCACTCCAATCAGGGCCGCTTCCACTGTTCCGGAAAGGCTTTCGAATTTTCCATGGCCATACGGATGGCTTTGGTCGGCGGGCTCGCTGGATTTGCCAACCGTAAAATAGGCGATCAATGCCGAGGTCAAATCCATGGCCGAATGAATCGCCTCCGAAAGAACGCTGATGGAATTGACCGTCAACCCCACGGCTACTTTTAGGATAACAAGGGTACTGTTAGAAAGGATGGAGAGGAATGCTGCCTTCTGTTTTTTATTCACCGGTCGCCTTCCCGTCCATACTCCCAACCTTGCCATTGAGCTAAATTCACCTTTATTCGGACCCGCTTCCGGCGCGACTTTTGCCCGTTCAGAATCTCAACCTGGGAGGCGGAGACTCCAAGGGATTCGGCCAAAATCTTCTGGCAAAGACGGTTGGCTTCCCCATCTACTGGCGCCGCAGTAACCCGCAGCCGGAGAAATCCATCCCGATACCCAAGAATTTCATTCCGCGAAGCCCGGGGTTGAACCCAAAGGTTTATGATCTTCTCCGCGGGAGGCGGGTTTTCCTTCTTCATTGGCCTTCATCTGATGCGGACGGACCAGGAGCCTCCAGGGGGGCTTCCATTAGCTTGCGGTGCATTTCGATGGTGGCCCGCAGGGATGCCTCGAATTGAGCCCGCTGACGTTTTAGTTGATAGATCCCCGCCTCGACCTGCAAAGCTTGGGCCTGGGCGCTTTCGACGATCTTCCGCCCGCTCATTTTTGCTTCTTCAATGATCAATTCCCCCTCTTTGCGGGCGTTGTTTTTCATCTCCTCGGTGATCTTTTGCATGGAAACCAGGGTGTTCCGCACCTCCTTTTCCGAAGCTTCCAGATCTTTTATCCTCGCTGATTTTCGGCGGTCCTCTTCGTGCAACTGATTTATCTCTTTCAACAGCTCTTCAAACTCATTGGCCAGGAGGTCTAAAAAATTATCCACCTCCACCATATCAAACCCCCTAAACCGCACCCGAAACTGTTGTTGCTGAATATCCAGGGGAGTGAATTTCATCGGCTGATTCCTCCTTTTATATGGACCGCAAGTTTCTCGTGGGACACTCCTATTTTCCAAAGGGTGAAATGCAAGCCATCCCCTAAAGAAAGAGGGATTCCTAAAAAGTCGTCACTCCGGTGAAAACCGTCGGCCTCAGGCGGACCGAGAACTTAATCTTCAAAGATTTCTAAACATTCCCCTGCTTCATAGTAGGAAGTCTACCGATAAAAGTCAAGGCTCGATTGGCTGGCGCCGAGGAACTCCCGGCAGACAATATTGCCGAAAAAATTCCAGTTGACTTTGGGCGGTGGCATTCAGTAGACTTCCCTCAAGCCTTCAATGATTCAATATGTTCGGCCAACTCAATAGCAGGAGGGAAATATGCAAAAGCCGGTTGGGATCATCGGTGGGGGAAACATGGGGGAGGCCTTGATTGCCGGAATCCTCCAATCCGGTCTTTTACTTCCCGGGGAAATCCTTTTTTCTGAACCTCGCCCTGAACGGCGGGAATCCCTTCTGAAAAAATTCGGAGTCTCCCCTGTCGAATCCAACCGGGACCTCGTTGCCCGGTCTTCCACTTTAATCCTCGCCGTCAAACCCCAGTCGGTCCCCGAGGTGCTTGCGGAAATCGCCCATCTTTTTAAACCCGACCATCTTCTGATTTCAATCTGCGCGGGCGTCTCCCTGGATTACCTTCAATCTTTTTTTCGCATTCCAATCCGCATGGTCCGGGCGATGCCCAACACCCCCGCCCTTATCCAGAAAGGAGCGACCGCTCTGGCCCCTTCTTCTGCCGCCCAAGGAGAAGATTTAGCTACGGCCGGGGACATCTTTCAGGCCGTGGGGATTACGGAGATTGTGAAAGAATCGCAGATGGATGCTGTTACGGGATTAAGCGGAAGTGGCCCGGCCTATGTCTTTGCCGTCATCGAAGCCCTGGCTGCGGGGGGAGTTAAGGAAGGCCTCTCGCAAGACGTGGCGTTGAACCTTACGACTCAAACGGTTCTGGGAGCAGCCCATTTAATCCAGACCACCGCCAAACATCCGGCCACCCTTCGCGATCAAGTGTGTACCCCTGGGGGAACCACCATGGCCGGCCTTTATGCCATGGAAGAAGGGGGATTCCGCTTGGCTCTGATGAACGCCGTTATCGCCGCCACCCGCCGGTCCAAAGAACTCGGGGAGGCTCTCCAAAAATCTTCCCTTCCTCCTGCTTCCCTTCCCCCCGCAAAAAGGGCTGTCTACCCTCCGTCCCCCGACCGATCGACGAAGATCCAAAGAACAACCCGGAAAAGAAAAGGGATAAAGCAACAGAAATTCAAGGCAACTCGAAAGCTTTGCTGATCGCCTGCACCGCTTCCGGCAGAAGAGCCTCCTCGATTACGCAAGAAAGGGTCGAAATGGAGGTGCTAATGGCCAGGATATTGATCCCCGCATCCCCCAACGCTTGAAACATAGTCCCGGCAATGGAGGGCCTTTCCCGAAAGTGGGGACCAAAGATAGAAATGATGGCAACGGGCGAATGGTGCTTCACCTTTTCCTGACCCGATAAAGGTTGAATCCGGTCGAGAACCTGTAAAGTTCTTCCTAAATCCTTCAGGTCAATGCAGAAATCAATGATTCCCCTGCCGTTTAAATCGACGGTCTGCACGATGAATTGAATGTTGATTCCTTCTTTTCCCAAAGCTCCAAGGATATACCCTCCCAAACCTGGCCGGTCCGGAATAGACATGACACCAACCTGGCCTAACTGCTTGCTCTGGATAATCCCCCCTATTTTAATTTTGCTCATCAACCGTTAACCTTTTCGTTTATGCTCAGGATAAATTTTTTTACTGATCATAGTAAACTCTGTCTCGATTAAAGTCAATCTTTAGGGAATCTTCGGCATTCCTCGTTTTCCTTGCAAACCGTAAATCCCAGGAAACGGGTGCGGGAAAGGGGTTCCGTTCTCTTTAGCATTGCTAAGAACTCTTTAAAACCTTAACCCGATTCTGCATGCGCTGGAGGAAATTTTGTAATTCGAGTTGAAGGGTCGCCAGACTTGCGGACCTTTTGGTCAAGATTTTCTCCATCTCTCCCTTCCAGTAGAGAACGGTCTCCATTTCTTTCCTAACCAGCTCCTCTTC
>CAZIDC010000209.1:0-5551 GCA_964537885.1 uncultured Syntrophaceae bacterium
CAAGGGAAGCCCAGTCAAAGCCTGAAAAGACCCGCATCATTAATCGATTGGTGTGACTATGTATGTCTTACGCCCCTTATACGTGGTTTTAGCCCTGGTGGGGATTATTTTCATCGCCAGGGCCTTCATCGTGCCCAAGGATTTCGGCACCCATGAAAGTGGCTACATGTATGGCTGGTATCGGAAGTCCAACGAAGGGGAGTGGAAAGCCTTAAAGGCGAAATACCAAGGGAAGGAATACTGCAGGGATTGCCACGCCGAACAGGATCAACAGGTTAGCTCCTTCCGCCATAACATGATCGAGTGTGAAAATTGCCATGGACCGGCTCTTGAGCATCCAACAGCCCCGCCAAAGCTCACTTTAGACCGGAGCCGTGAACTCTGTCTCCGTTGCCACGCCGATCTTCCCTATCCGACAAGTCAACGGTCGGCAATCAAAGGCATTGACCCCGATCAGCACAACCCTGGCGCAGAATGTATAGGCTGCCATAATCCGCATCAGGCAACCAAGCCGCAGTAGGAGGAGCAGGTGAAGAGGAGGGATTTTTTAAAATTGGCCGTGAGAGGAACCGCCGCCCTGGCTTTGGCCAAAGGATTGAATGAAATCTTCCGGCCCATGGCCTTGCATGCTTCCCCAAGGCCCGCCCGCTGGGTATTTCTTGTGGATACGTATAAGTGCATTGGCTGCGGCTTCTGTGTCAAGGCCTGCAAACTCGAAAATGAAATCCCCTTTGAGGCCAATGTTTCCCGGACCTGGGTGGAACGATACGTCGTTACCAAAGGAGGAGAAGTATTGGCCGACACCCCCAAGGAAGCCCGGAATGGATTCACCACCAGCCGCATCGACCTGGGGCTGGGCAGATACAGAGAGGTGCCCCCGGAAAGAATCAATAAGGCTTTTTTTGTGCCTAAACTCTGCAACCAGTGTGACAAACCTCCCTGTGTTCAAGTATGCCCGGTGGGGGCGACCTATCAAACCGCAGACGGAGTAATCCTGGTCGACCGGAAATGGTGTATCGGGTGCGGCTACTGCATCATGGCCTGCCCTTACGGCATGAGATTTTTCCATCCCGCCTACCATGTAGCGGAAAAATGCAATTTCTGCTACCACCGGATCACCCACGGAATGAAGCCGGCCTGCGTCCTGGCCTGCCCGGTGGGGGCAAGGAGAATCGGGAATATCAAAGACCCGGCGGACTCGGCGGCCAAGATCATCTTGACCCAACGGGTATCTATCCACAAGCCGGAGTACGGAACCAATCCCCAGGTCTATTATATCGGGCTAAGCGAGGAGGTAAGGTAAGCTATGGTCCTGGAAGAAGCCTGGACGGTAAAAGAGCTTTTTGTTTATCCCAATGAATACATTTACTGGAGCATTCAGATCGTCATGTATCCCTTCATGACCGGGCTCGTAGCAGGGGCTTTTGTCCTCTCCTCTTTGTACCACCTCTTCGGTATAAAGCCCCTCAAAGAAATAGCCAGGTTTTCTCTAGTTTTTTCCTTCGCCCTCTTGCTGGTCGCCCCCCTGCCGCTTCTATTTCACCTCCTGCGACCCGAGAGGAACTTCTATGTAGTCTTGACCCCTCATTTCACCTCCGCCATTGCCGCCTTCGGGATCGTCCTCTTTGTCTATGGGGCCATCGTCGCCTCTGAGCTGTGGTTCCTCAATCGGAAGAATTTAGTTGAGGGCTCGCTAAAGCTCAAAAGCCAGTTGAACAAGCGCTTGGCCGAAAAGATCAAATATTGGATTTATACCCCCCTTACCCTGGGAGCTTGGGACGTCAGCCAATCTGCTCTCCGGCAGGATGAAAAGGCCATCAAGATCCTGGCGGGTGCTGGAGTCCCGGTCGCCTGTTTTCTCCATGGGTACGCTGGGTTTATCTTCGGCTCGGTGAAAGCCAATGCTATGTGGATGACTCCCCTTATGCCAGTAATCTTTATCATGTCGGCCGTCGTCTCTGGGGTGGCCCTCTGTATGCTCACCTACATCATAACCATGGAGATCAGAAAATTCATAGCTTCCCGGAAAAGGGCTTCCTTTGTTTACCCGACCCTGGAAGAGATCAAAGGCGTGGAGATGTACGAGGTCCAGATTACCGCCAAATACCTTCTCTTTTTCCTGATCTTCTCCATCAGCCTCGAGTTATTGGACTTGGTCTTCCGGGGTTATACGGCGGTGAAATCCTGGTCCATCCTGAGGAACGTCATCTATGGAAAAGACTTCACCAACATCTTCCTTCTCCAGTATACCCTTGGAAACCTCGTCCCCTTCATCCTCCTCCTAATCCCCCGCCTTACGATCCGCAGAGCTATTTTGGCACTCGTTCTGGTCCTTTTTGGGGTTTTCATGATGAGATGGAACGTGGTCATCGGCGGCCAATCTTTTTCTCTTACTTTTTCCGGATACATGGAGTATGCCCTGCCTCTCATCCCCCGAAACCTCGCAACTTTTAAAGAAGGCCTTTTCGGGGCCCTTCTCATTGGAGGCCTGCCCTTTGTCCTTTTATGGGTGCTGAATAAAATCTTCCCCGTTTTCAACCTGCGGGAATTTCACTGAGGGGAAGAGGGGAAAGAACCCTTGATTCGCCTTGCGGCTGTAAAAAAATCTCTTGGCGAAGTCTAAGGGGTTAACTCGAGATGGACGAGCCGACAAGCTGGAAATGGTCCAAAACCCTAAGGCTCGGGAAAGGATGCGCAGGGGGACCCCTCATCGGGAGAAGGGGGGGCGGTGAAGCGAATTGATCAGATGACCAGGATAATTGCTTTTATTGCCGAAAGGAGAGTCCCGGTTGGAAGAGTCCAGTCAAAAAGACCAAAAGGCCCGAAGATTTTCGGACTGGATTGGAGTTCATCTCCATCTGCATCCCAGGTTTTATATCCTCCTCGTCATTGCCGGGGCAACGTCTCTCGTTCTTTTTACAGGTTTGTTCTTTTACAGCATGAGCCCCTCCTTCTGCAACAGCTGCCACATCATGAGGCCCTATTACCAAGCCTGGAAAACTTCTAAACACAACCAGGTGGACTGTGTAACCTGTCATATGCCACCCCAACCCAGAGCAGCGATGTGGGCCAAGTTCCAGTCCATCAACCACGTAGTCCAATTAGTAACAAGAAAATACAGCTCTAAACCCTACGCCCAGATTGAAGACGCTAGCTGCCTGCGGTCGGGTTGCCATTCCACCAATATTTTGGCGGGGAAAATCACTTTTAAAAAAGGGATTCTCTTCGATCATAAATTCCACCTGGGAGACTTACGTCGGGGCAAGCAACTCCGTTGTACTAGCTGTCACTCCCAGATCGTCGTTGGGACGCATATCGAGGTGACCGAAAGTACCTGCTACCTCTGTCATTTTAAGCATTCCGAAAACCAAGTCGGCCCTCTTCCTCTGGGAAACTGCACGACCTGCCACGAGGTTCCCCGGAAGGATCTTCAGTTTAAAGGTTTTACTTTCAACCATCTGGATTTTGTCGGGGCCCGCCACGTCTCCTGCGAGAAGTGCCACCAGGATGTCATTCAGGGAGAAGGCGAAGCCCCCAAGAAGCGCTGCTACTCCTGTCATAATCAGCCGGAACGGTTAGCGAAATATGGCGATGTGACTTTCATGCACGAGACCCACGTGGCCAAAAGAAAGGTGGATTGTACCCGCTGCCACGTAGAAATCAAGCATGGACTGAAGGCTGCCAAAGCGCGCTTCATGGAATACAATTGTGAGGTCTGCCACTCGGCCATTCATAGCGGCCCGAAGGAGATGTTCATGGGAGAAGGGGGGCGGGGGGTTCCTCCCACCCCCAGCCATATGTTTACCGCCCGGCTGGATTGCTTGGCCTGCCATGTCCAGCCCAAAGGAGCAGACCTCGGGACGGGAAAGGACGGGCTAACCCTCATAGCTTCAGAAAAAAGTTGCGTGGGCTGTCACGGAAATCAATACCAGGGGATGCTGAAGGACTGGCAAGACACTTTCGAGGTCATGGCCCGGGATATCGAGCCCAAGTTGAAAGCCGCCCAGCAGATTTTCGAGAAATCCCGGACTGCCGGAGATAAAGGGCGGGAGGTGGCGAAGCTGTTTGAGGAGGCCAAGTACAACATTGACTTCGTCAAAATCGGCAAAGGCGTTCATAATCCTTTTTATGCCGCGGAACTCATCCAGGTAGCCGATCGGAATCTCGACCGCCTCTTCCGCCTAATCGGGCAAAGCCCTCCGGTTCTCCCAGCCCAGAGCCCTATCAACGGAGGATACTGTGCCAAGCTCTGCCACACCAAGGCCGGGGTAAAATTGCCCGAAGAAATCTCCTGGGAAAAGGCTAAGCTTCCGCACACCCGCCATGCCTTTGATTTTGGCCTGGGGTGTACCACCTGTCATTCTGCGGAGAAGCATAAAGCCATTAAGATCTCCAAGAAGGACTGCCTGGCCTGCCACCACAGCCCGGAGAATACCCAGTGTTCTCGTTGCCATCAGAAGCAAGCGGCCCTCTATACCGCCCAGCGTTTACCCATAAACGTACCGGAGGCCGCGGCCAGCGTAAAAGCTGGCAAGGTCGAATGCGTCAATTGCCATGATCTTTCCCAGAAACAAACCCTAAAAAACCTCTCCGCTGCCTGCGCCCGGTGTCATGACCCGGCTTACGCCGACCTGCTGAATGGCCTGCGGGAAGAGCTGGGGGAAGCCCAGAAAAAAACCAAAGCCCTTCTAGATCAAACCAGGCAAAAGCTGAACGTCGCCCCGCCGATGAAACCCGAAGGCGGGCAGGCCGCTGCCTTACTGGAACGGGGGCGGAGGGCCTACGATTTTGTTGCCCAGGCCAAGGGAGTGCACAATGTTGACCTCGCAGGAAGGATTCTGGAGCAGGCCCAACAAGATGCCCGTAAAGCGGAAGAACTCTTGCTCTCCCCCAAATTACGGTAACCCTGAGTCTGGCCTTCTTCGCTTATTTCCTCATCGAGAATCAGAAGGGAAACCTCCTTTACGCCAAAACTAAGGAGATTGCAAACCTTTCCAACCTCATCAACCACGGCGTGATCAATTTCATGAAAGAGGGGGGAAACCAAAGAAGCGGTAAAGCAGGCGGCGGCCTTCAGGATCTGCCGGCGGGTAAAAGCTCTCCGGCAACCCCCATGGTCATAGGTCGTATTTCTCCAGAATTTTGCCGGTGCGGGCGTTTTCCACGATCTCATCGAATTGCGGGCCCAGGTCGGCACCCAATTCCTTGGCCCGTTTTTTGGCCCACAGGCCAATATTCCGCGAGTCTTTGTAGAATTCTTCTCCCGGCGTTTGGCGGGGATTAAATTCATTAAGGCGGTCGCGCTCTGACCGGTGATAAGTGACCCGGGAGATGAGCGGGGACATTTTTTTGCTCCCGCATCCCTTACAAGCAACCCGGGCCGCATCCTCTTTTTTCAAAATCAGGAAGGTACTAACCGCCTGGCATTGCTGGCATTCATACTCATAAATCGGCATGGATTCATCCTCTCCAAAATTTTATAGGACGCAGATCTGCACAGATAAACGCAGAGAAAGCATTTTATCCGAAGTTTACCCTCGAGAAAGCAGGG
>CAZIDC010000210.1:0-3336 GCA_964537885.1 uncultured Syntrophaceae bacterium
GATCGATCAAATGGTGGGAATCCTGGATGAAGCGTTCACCGAGGTGGCAAAGGAGATAAGGACGAAATAATGGAATGATGGAATATTGGAATATTGGCATGTTGGAATAATGGGGGAAAAGCCATCGCGGCCAATCGTAAATTTTCCCCTGCCCATCATTCCATCATTCCTTCATTCCATTCTTTCAATATTCCATTCTTCCAGTATTCCAGTATTCCATTTTTCCAATATTCCAGCCTTCCAGCCTTTCTTTATTTCAACGGCCAGAGCCCTTTTTCCTGGAGAACGGTGCGGAAAACTTTCAAGGCATTGTTCATCACGGGCACACCGCCGTAAGTGGCCATTTGGAAGATGACTTCGGCAACTTCTTGCGGGCTGCACCCAACGTTCAGGGCGGCGTGAAGGTGCAGTTTCAATTCCTCGGTCCTCTCCAGGACGGTCAAGGCTGCCACGGTAACCATCTGCCGCGTGCGGTGAGGGATTCTTTCCCGGGCGTAAAGCTTCCCGGTATAGAACATGGAAATCTCCTTGGCGAGCTCTTTATCAAAAGACCGCCAGAGGTCAAAGGGCCGATCATCTTTAATCCCCCGGAAATACAATTCCGCAGTTTTTTGGGTTTTTTCCTTCAATTCTTCATTTTTATCGCTCATCTCCCCCTCTTTTCTCGGTCATATTGTACAGGCACGGAGTGCCGTGTCCTACTGTTTGATTTAAGATCCAAGTTAAATCCCCCCTAACCCCCCTTTGCCAAAGGGGGGGAGGGGGGATTTTTTGTTGAACGTATTTTATTTCTTCTCCTCCTCCGCCTCAAAGGCTTTCATTTTTTTAGCCAGATCTAAGAGTTTTTGATCCACTAAATCATTTACTGTCCCCGGAGGATAGGTTCCCTCCTTGCCCTTCTCTCCCGCGGGTACGCCGGTCAAAATTTCAATGCCCTGATCAATAGACCGGACCGGATAAATGTGGAATTGGCCGGCAGCCACGGCTTCAACAACGTCTTTGCGGAGCATGAGGTCTCCGACATTCTGATTGGGGATCATCACCCCTTGTTTGCCGGTCAACCCCCGGCTGCGGCAAATGTCGAAGAAGCCTTCAATCTTTTGATTCACCCCGCCAATCGGTTGAATCTCCCCGTTTTGATTCACTGAGCCGGTGACGGCAATTTCCTGCCGCAAGGGAAGATCGGACAGGCTGGAAAGGATGGCGTACACTTCGGTAGATGAGGCGCTGTCTCCGTCGACTCCGCCGTAAGATTGCTCAAAGGCCAGGCTGGCGGTGAGGGTCAAGGGTTTGTCCTGGGCGTATTTCCCCCGCAGGTATCCTCCAAGGATGAGCACCCCCTTGTTATGCGTCCTTCCGGAAAGCTCGGCCTCGCGCTCGATGTTGATAATCCCGGACTTGCCCATGGCGGTTTTGGCCGTAATCCTGGATGGTTTGCCAAAGGCGTACTCGCCCATGTCGTACACCGAAAGCCCGTTCACCTGGCCCACCTTAACACCCTCGGAGTCGATCATGATGATTCCGTCCTCGATCATTTCCTGGATCTTATCTTCAATCAATTTCTTACGGTAGATCTTCTCAGCGATGGCCTGGTCCACGTGTTTCTCGGAGACCGTCTCGCTTTTATCTTTCTTCGCCCAGTAACTGGCCTCCCGCAGGATGTCGGTAATACGGTGGAATTCAGTGGAAAGCTTCTTCTGGCGCCCCGCTAAGCGCACGCCGTACTCGATCACCGCGGCCACCCCGCTGCGGTCGAAAGGCAGGAGTTTCTCGTCGTGGCAGATCTTCTGGATGAAAGAGGCATACTTCATTTGGCTCTCATCTTTCCGTTCCATCACCGTGTCGAAGTCCGCCTTGATTTTGAAAATTTTCTTAAAGTCCTCATCGACCCTGTATAGGGTTTCGTACACGTAGGCATCGCCGATCATGACCACCTTTACCTTGGCTTCGATCGGCTCCGGCTTGAGGGCCGAGCTGGCAAAAAGGTAAAAGGGGTCGAAGGACTGCATCTCCATGGAGCGGTTTCTCAGGGTTCGTTTCAGGGCCAGCCAGACCCCCGGTTCGATAAAAATATCGATGGCATTGAGGACTAAGTATCCGCCGTTGGCTCTCAGGAAAGACCCGCTCTTGATCTTGGTGAAATCCGTCTTCCACATTCCCCCCATGCGGTCAACATTCCGTTCGATCGTCCCGAAAAGGTTCCGGTAGGTCGGGGAGGTCTCGATGATTACCGGGGCCCCTTTAGTCTCGGAGTTGTCCACCAGGACGTTTATCTGATACTCGCTGAAACTATCCACTTGCGGGGGCATCGTCAGGCCCGGAATGGGAAGCTGCGGCGTCTCGGCCTTGGGCTGGAAACGGCTGGGATTCTCGAGAATACTTTCTTTAACCTCATCCAGGTAGGCGCCGATCTTGAGCTGGCTGAACTTTTCCCGGATGTCTCCGATCGCCCCTTGCACTAATTGCGAGATGGCGGATTTGTCCAACGCAGCCAGTTCGTCCTGGATGGTTTTCTCCACTTTCCGGGTTTCTTTTAGGACCTGCTCCATCTCCGCGCTCAGCTCTCCGTATTTCTCCTTCAATTTTTCAAAGCTCTCCCGTGGATATTGCCCCTGGTCCACGAGGTTTTCCAGTTGATCGAGGGCCATGGCATTCCCGGCCACCATCGGAACAATGTCCGGTCGGGTGAACGGGCCGACCTGGACCTGGACTACGGTAAAGCCCTCTTTTTTGGCCCGGGTTTCGAAGTCTTTGACCATTGCTTTTTCCCGTTCCCGGTGTTTCTCCACAACTTCTCTTCTTCGCTTCTGATACTCTTCACTTTCAAAAACGAGGGGAATGTTCTTTTTTAAAGAGGCGATGAGGTCATCCATCTCTTTTTTGAAGGCCTTCCCCTGTCCGGGAGGCAGGCAGACGCACCGGGGTTGATCCGGATCTTTGAAATTATTCACGTAGCAGAGGTCGTCGGGGATCTTCCCCTCCTTGTCAATTTCTTCCAAAAGGCATTTGATTGTAGTGTTCCGCCCGGTCCCCACCAGCCCCACCACGAAAATGTTGTATCCGAGGCTTTCCATCTCCAACCCTAAGCGGATGGCTTTCAAAGCCCTCTCCTGGCCGATGATTTCCGTGCAGGCCGGCACTTCTTTTGTGCTCTCAAAAGGCAAAGATTCCGGAGGACACCGCCACCTCAATTTTTCAACAGGAACTTCTTCGTATTTGACTTCCTGCCCCATTGTTTACCTCCCAACGTTGAGAATTGGAAACAGTGTTAGAAACAGTGTGAGTGTCAGTGTGAGTGTGAGTATTTTTTTATAATCCTGACACTGACACTTTTTT
>CAZIDC010000210.1:3436-5538 GCA_964537885.1 uncultured Syntrophaceae bacterium
TGTCAGTGTGAGTTTTTTTCTAATCCTGACACTAACCACTGACACTTTTTTTTCGAAAGATCAGGCGGGAAAGAAAGTGGGGCCGGAGCCCCACTCCTGGACAGCATCGACGACTACAACCCTTCAGACGAAAAGACGGTCAGCCAGCTTGCGCAGCATAACCGGCCCCTGGATTTCCGTATCAAAAAGAGGAACGATGGAGCGCACCCTATCGCCAAAGATCTGCCAGATTTCCTCCATATGTCCATCCTGCATCTTCACCCGGTTGCGCACGAATTCCGGTGATTCGGGTTTGACCATCTCTTTCTGGATCAGGCCATTGACGATCACCCCCCCCACGGGGATTCCGAAATCATGGAACCACTGGATGAACCGGGTAATAACGGCGATGGGCAGGCTTTCCGGCAGCGTAACAAAAAAGAAGGAAGTGATCTGCGGGTCGGTCAGGAGCACTTTGGCGTTAGCCATCCGGTCCTTGAATTGCAACAGGTAGTCCATCAAAGGATCTTTTTCTTCTTTCTTGGTGTAGGAAAGGGCCTTGCGCATAACTTTGGCCTCCCCCCGGCTCTTGAGCATCTTATCCACCCAGAGGGAGTAAACCTTGGACATACCCAGAAGCCGCCGGGCATTGGCGGTGGGCGCCGTGTCAAAGACGTAGATTTCGTATTCGTCCTTGAACATCAGGTCGATCATGTTCTCAAACATGGCCGACTCTTCAAAAGCCGGGTTCATGGTGGCCGACTCGACGAATTCCTCGGCCTTGATGGTAATGTCGGCAAATTTTAGGAACCAGGCGATCTTTTCCCGGATCTGCTGTTTGGACCGCTCGATGGACTCCTTGGTGTCGATTTCGAAGGCAAAGCAATGTTTCTCGTCGCAGATCAACACCGGTTTGCCAAAGACGTCCTGGGCCAGCAGGTTGCTCAGGCTATGGACCGGGTTGGTGGAAGCCAGAAGGGTTTTCTTCCCTTGTTGTGCGAACCATAGAGCCGCAGCCCCGGCCATGATGGTCTTGCCCACCCCTCCTTTGCCGCCGAAAAAGACGTATTTGAGCTTGGGGTGATCTTTCATATAATCGGTCATGCTCAGGGTAATTCCGCTCATGGTTTACCTCCATTGCCGAACATGGCCTGGGCCATCTTCTCGATCATCTCCAGACCGGTTACATCCCGTTCCATCTCGGGAACCGAAGCCAAAATCTCGTTCTTGAAAGTCTCATCGATCAACTTCAGGTATTTATCCTGCATGGTGATCCGGTGGCGCAGATACTCGGGGATGTCCTGATTTTTTAGCTCCGGGGGAAGGACCCGGTTGATGATGTACCCGCTCAAGGGGACGTCAAATTTGGCGAAGAGCCCGGCGGCCTTCTGGGTGTCTTTGATAATCATCTCCTCCGGTACGACGACAAAGAAAAAGGCCGTCTTTTGTTTATCCGTGAGGATGCTCGATGATTTGTTGATCCGGTCTTTGATCCACAAAAGCTCGGTGAGGATCTTGTCCTCCTCCGTTTCCTTTTCCCTCTTCACGATGGCCGCTACCTTATCGTACTCGGCCATATCCCCCCGGAGGTGAGTAATTTTATCGATCCAGGCGTCATACACCGAGGCCATGGAGAGGTAGTAGAGCGCATGACCCAGGGGGACGAGATCGTAGATATAGTAGTCATAGCCGCCTTTGACCACGATGTCCACGACTTCATCAAAGATCGCGCTCTCTTCCATCGCCGGCTCTGCTGCCGCGGCCTGGATGTAGCCATCTATCTCTTCGGGAACTTTCGCCAGCCCGTACATATCCAGGATCTTCTTGCGGATCTCATCTTGGTACTCTTTGATCCGGCGGTCCGCGTCGATCTCCTGGGCGTAGAGATTGGGCATGATCTCCACCGCCCCCTTGCCGAAGATATCCCGCTTAAAGATGTCGCTCAAGGATGCTTGAGGGTCTACGGAAAAGACCAGAACCTTATGCCCCCTCTTGGCTAAGTAATAGGCCGTAGCTGCGGAGAATGTGGTTTTCCCCAATCCTCCCTTTCCTCCGAACATGATATACCGCCGGTCCGGAAACTTTTCGAAGATGTCTGCGAGTGGAATGGCACACCTCCTTTT
>CAZIDC010000211.1:0-5530 GCA_964537885.1 uncultured Syntrophaceae bacterium
CAGCAGGCTGGCGGCAAACAATCTGCTTATCTGCCAGATGCCGTTGCACATCACCCGGAGGCCCTGGAGGGCTTCCGGTTTATCAAAAACATAATCCAACCGCAGGTTGTCTTCCAGGAATTTGCCGAATTCCTGGGCCTTGCGCTTGGCATAGATGTTATCCATCACCCACTCGGGCGTCGGCGGTGGAGTTACCGGCCAGGGCCGGACCTCCGGCCCCATCAGGGGCAGGGTGTCGGACCGGCTGTTAATTTCAATGTCTCGCTTTTCTTTCGCCATGTTGACCTCCACTAGTAGGCTCATTGGACTTAAAAAGCTTCAATGCCCAAAAACACTTCCCTGTTTTTTCCTTTTTTCTTTATAACCTGTCCCCATAATCTGAAAGTCTTGCGCCTTTTCAGGCGCTCCAAGACGCGCCTCCATTTCGTCGTCTTGAGGAATGGGAAATAGCTGAACAGGTTATCTCCAGGCGCCTCACCCCCTTTCCGCTTGATGGTCGATGGTAACAAAAGAAGATGACAGATACCACTAAATTAACTTGCAGAATTGGGACACCCCAAAAGGCCATTGTCAGACCAAACTTAATTTATTAATACAATAATCTTGCCAAACGTGGAAAAAGCCGCCAATTCAAGACTTTCGTCTTTTAGGTGAATCAATAAATGTATTAAATTGGACTGTATTTTGAAATTTATTATAAATATCAATTAATTATTAGTGTCCAGGAAATGACCCCCCAATTTTTCCAAATCATAACGATGGATTTTGCTGTAGAGAGTGCTCCGGCTCACTTGCAAACGCCGGGCTGCTTCATGTTTATTCCAGTTGGCCTCCCTCAGGACGCGCAGGATGAGAGTGCGCTCATTTTCGGCCAGGGAGGTCATGGCGACGCTGGACGATTCCTTGAGGAAGCGGGGCAAATGCCTTTTCTTAATGATCTCCCCCTGGGACAGGATTACCGCATGGCTGATGCTGTTCTCCAACTGCCGCACATTGCCCGGCCAATCATAATCCATCAAGGCTTCCATGGCGTCCACCCCAAAACCGGTGATGTGCTTCCCTTCCTTTAAATTGTATCTTTTCAAAAAATGCATGGCCAACAGAGGGATATCCTCTTTTTTTTCTTTGAGGGTGGGCAGATGGATGGAGATGACATTCAGCCGGTAGTAGAGGTCATCCCGGAATTGGCCGGCATCCACCGCCCGGCGCAGGTCCCGATTGGTGGCGGCAATTACCCGCACATCAACGCTGACGGTTTTTTCACCACCCACCCTTTCCAAGCAATGGTCCTGGAGGAAGCGGAGGAGCAAGACCTGGGTGGCCGGGGAAATTTCGCCGATTTCGTCCAGGAACAGAGTGCCGCCATGGGCCCTCTCTATCCGGCCTTTACGCTGGCGGATGGCGCCGGTAAAAGCACCCCGTTCATGGCCGAAGAGTTCGCTTTCCAACAGGGTGGGGGAATAGGCGGAGCAATTGGCCACCACAAAGGGGCCTCGACCGCGGTGACTCAGCCTATGGACGGCCAGGGCCACTAATTCTTTTCCCGTCCCATTGTCGCCGGTTATCAAGACCGTGGCGTCAGAGCCGGACACCAAACCGATAAGCTCATAAACTTCGTGCATCTGCTTGCTCTTGCCGATGAGGCCCGCAAAAGAGCTTTTCTCTATTCTGGGTTGGTCCTCCTGGGCTCCTTTATGCTCATTGATGACCAGGTGCCGGATGTAACCGGCGATCTGAGAAAACAGGGTGTGCAGGAATTGCATATCTTCCCGGAAATGCTGCTGGGCGGTCTGCGATCCCAGGATGAAATACCCCAAGCTTTGTTGGGGGGTGAGGATGGGCAGCCCAAACCAACTGGGGTAACGATTCAACGCCTTGATGAGAAAACCCGGGAGGCGGGAACCATCTTGGCAGGTGACAATTTGGGAATCTTTGTTGTTTCTGAGAAACCGGAGAAATTCATCCCAGTCTCCCTTCTTTTCGAGACTCTGAATCAGGCTCTGCACAGGTTCGGCAATTTCCGGACTGTATTCATTGAGGGTGGCCAGCTGGCCGCCGGTGGCATCCAACACCAGAAAAATTGAATCCGCATCAGGAAAAATCCGGTCAATAATTTCCTGAAGAGACTCCAGCAATTCCTTCAAGGAATTTTTATTGCTAATCTGCTTGGATACTTCAAACAAGGTATCCATCTGGTGCTGCATCTTTTGCAGCTCCCGGGACCGAACCGCCAGGGTTTCTTCCACCTTCCGTTTTTCGGTAATGTCACGTTCCAGGCGAATGACCAAATCCACCTCTCCCAGTTGATCAAAAACCGGATACGCGGAGATCTGGAACATGCGCTCCTGGCCCTGGGAATCCGGGTACATCCGGCCGAGCTGCACAAACTCCCTGGTTTTCGCCACTTTACGGACGGGGCAGGGAGCCTCATTTTCATCGCAGGGATCTGACCGGCCCAGCATGATCTCGTAACAATGTTTCCCCACCACCGCCGCGGCTTCCAGTCCCACCCTGGACAGGAAGGCACTGTTGGTCTGGACAATTCTCATGGTTCGACGGTCAATCACCAGGAGGCTGTCCATGATACCATTGACAATTTTCTCCTCAAATTCTTTGGCTGCCCGTAAGTTGGCCTCAGCCAATTTCAGGTGCGTCATATCAGTAATAATGCCCACCGAGTTGAGCACCCCACCGTTGACTTTCATGGGGGTGAGGGATACCAGGCCGAAAAGCTGGGAGCCGTCATTTTTACGCAGAATTAACTCGTGATTTTTGGCCCGCTCTCCTCCCGAATTGGAACTCAGGAGATTTACGTCTTCTTGGCAAATAAAGTCGGTAATAGAACGGTTGACCAGATCCTCCCCATCGTAACCCAGCATTTTGGCCAGAAACTCGTTGGCAAAATCCAGCCGACCGGAAGCATCCACCATAAAGATGCCGTCTCGAACATTTTCCACCAGGGTGCGGTAGCGTTGGTCCGACACCTGAACCTGACTTTCGAGAGCCCTGGCTTCCGTGAGATCCCGGCCGTGTTCAATGGCCACGATAATTTGCCCGCGACTGTCCCTAACCGGATAACTCTGAATCTTAAAGAGCCGCTGTCTGCCGTCGGGGAGAGGGATGATTTTCTCCCGCACCTGGTTTTTCCCGGTGCGAAAGACTTCTTGAATATGGCAGGGTTGACAAATTTCCCGACGATTATGGAAGACCTCATAACAATGCCGCCCTTTGGCGGCCTTTTCCGGGAGCTCATACAGGTTGATCAGCGCCTGGTTGACCATTATTAATCTAAAATCTTGGTCATAGATTGCCAGGGGATCGGTAATGCCATCAAATATTCCTAAAATGAATTTATCAATGATTTTAAGCATTTACCAATCTTTTTGTCTTGTTTTTGAACATTATGGGTCGTAAAAAATACTAGGAAGGCTATCCTACTTTAATTTCTCAAAAATTTTCAAGAAAAAAATGAGGCGTACCAGCCTTAAACAAAAATAATTTCAGGGCCGGCGAGGCTTCCCTAGCCCCAGATCAGGAGAAAGGGTCTCCGGGGAGGGATTTTAATAGATCTACCACCAGATTAAGGTGAATAGATGTTCCTCATCTTCTTTGAAGGAAAGGTCACCGAGGAAGATATGCTCCACGAGGAAGGATATTGAGGCGCTGGGAACTCTTAAGAAGTGGTTGGGGGGAAGGGGCCGGGGGCCGGATAAGCCCCGGCCCCCCGGAGAAGATGATTACCATCGGGCGTCAAAGAGGTTGGTAATGTTGTAGAGGAGCCCGCTTTCCGGCTTTTTATCACCTTCGGCCAGTTCTTTCTGACAATTGCCGATATATTCCTTTACTTTTGCCTGTTTGGGGAATTCCGGATATTCCTGGGTCACCACCTGGAAGCGATCCAAGGCTGCTTTATAGCGTTTGGTTTTAAAGTAGAATTCCCCTACATAAAATTCATGTTCCGCCAGGTCCCGGCGGCAATGGGCCATATATTTTTCGGCATTGGGGATGTATTCGCATTGGGGGTATTTCTTCTTCAGGCGGCGAAATTCCTCCAGGGCTTTAAAGGTATAGGTCTGGTCCCGGTCGATGGTGGAGCGTTGACGGTAGTAGCATAATCCCTGGCGGTAGACGACATAGGGGACGCCTTTGTTGGTGGGATGCAGTTTTTCGAATTCCTTATAAGCCTGCAGGGCCTCGTCGTATTTCTTCTTGTAAAAATAGGAGTCCGCCAACTTGATCTGCGCCAGCATGGCCTGGTCGCTATACGGATAACGGTCCCGGACCTTTTCGAAGGTCTCGATGGCATCGTCATAGTTTTTCTTTTTCAACTGCTTGATGCCTTCCTCGGCCATGACATCGGGTGGCTTGTCCGGCTTCTTTTTACTAAACCAACCCTTTACGGTGCTGCAGCCGCCAAGGGTGGCGGCCAGGGCCAGAATCAGCAAGAACTGGATGCCTTTTTTCATGATCATAAGCCTTACCTCGGATGATGTTCCGCCAGATATTCTCCCGCGGCAAACGCGGCCGTGGCGCCGTCCCCCACCGCGGTGGCGATCTGCCGTAGGAGTTTGCTGCGCACGTCCCCGGCGGCAAAGATGCCGGGTATGGACGTGGCCATCTGGGCGTTGGTGGAGATGAAACCCCATTCGTCCACCGGCAGGCTGCCTTTGAGCCAGGCGCTGTTGGGGACGATGCCCACAAAGATGAAGACCCCGGCCACCGGCAGGGAGGATTCTTTCCCGGTCTTCACGTTTTTCAGTTGCAAAGTCTCCACCGCCTGGTTTCCCTGGATTTCCTGCACCACCGTATCCCAGTGGATCTGCACTTTTCCCTGGGCCAAGACCTGCTCCTGGAGGAATTTTTCCCCCCGGAAGGCGTCCCGCCGATGGATCAGATGGATCTTGTCGGCGAAGCGGCAGAGAAACAAGGTATCGGTGAGTGCGGTGTCGCCGCCGCCCACCACCGCGATGGTTTGGCCCCGGTAGAGGGCGCCGTCGCAGGTGGCGCAATAGCTGACCCCTTTGCCGGTGAGAGCCTCTTCCCCCGGGACTCCCAGGTTCCTGTAACGGGCGCCGCTGGCGATGATCACCGCGCCCGCTTTCAGCTCCTCCCCCTCCAGCCGCAATAGATGATGGTCGGGCCCGACTTTAAGGTCCAGGACTTCCCCGTTGCGGAACTCCAGCCCGAAGCGCTCGGCCTGCTTCCGCATCCGGTCGCTCAGCTCGAACCCGGAGATCCCCTCGGGGAAACCGGGGTAATTCTCCACCAGGTCGGTGGTCATGACCTGGCCGCCGTGGATGAGTTTTTCCAGCAACAGGGTTTTCAACCGGGCGCGACCGGCGTAAATGCCGGCGGTGAGGCCGGCGGGGCCGGCCCCAACAATGACGATATCATAATCCCACTCAGGCATGCCGATCCAAGGGATTAGAGGGCTTTTTTCAGGGCGTTCTCTATCAGGGAGCGGGAAACCGCGCCGGTGATCTGCTGCAGCACCTGTCCGCCCTTAAAAATGATCAGGGTGGGAATGGCC
>CAZIDC010000212.1:0-5528 GCA_964537885.1 uncultured Syntrophaceae bacterium
ATTCCCCTGCCGGCAACAAGGAGAGCACCGCATCATTTTGGCAAGCGAATTTTTCCGGCCCCTGGACATGAGTGAAGCCTCTCCTTTCCCCCTACCCCAATTTTTTCACAGCTTCGGGGAAGAGGGCGGGGGTGAGGGGAAAGGATAAATACGGCGGCTTTATTGGGAGATATAGGGGAGAGGCCAGATGCGGAAGTAGTCGCGGATGCGCACCCAGACTCCAACAAGGCCTTCGGGTTTCAGAATGATGAAGAGAACGATCAGCAGGCCAAAGGTTAAATCCTTGACCGGCCCGAGGTAGACGGTGATGTTGGGGTCGTAGCGCCTGGCCAGGATGGATACGCTGACGTTTAAAAATTCCGGCACCATGGTCATGAAGATGACCCCGAAGACGGTTCCGAGCAGGCTGCCCAGGCCTCCGATCAGGACCATGGCCAGGAATTCGATGGATTTAAAGAAGGTGTAATCCTCGGGAATGGCGCTTCGCTGCAGAATGGAGAAAAGCGCTCCGGCCATCCCCGCGTAAAAAGAGCTGATGGCGAAGGCCAGGAGCTTGTAGCGGAAGACGGGGATGCCGATGATCTCCGAAGAAACGTCGTTGTCGCGGATGGCAATGAAAGCCCGGCCGATCTTGGAACGGTTGAGGTTTTTCAGACCCCACATGAAGAAGGCGGAGAGAAGGAAGAGGAAGTAGAAGTAAGCGTAATGTTTCCCCAGCGACAGGCCCAGAATATGGGGCGCGGGAAGCTCGATTCCCCGAATGCCCCGGGTAAGGCTTTCCCAGTGGATGATGGTATACTCGATGATAAACTGGAAAGCCAGGGTGGCCACCATCAGGTAAAATCCTTTGATCCGTAAGGAAGGGATGCCCACAATCAGGCCAAACCCGGCAGCCACCAACCCGGCGCAGGGGATGCTGAGAAAGAGGGGCACGCCCCAATGGGTGACCAAAAGAGCGGAGGTGTAAGCTCCCACTCCCAGGAAGGCGGCGTGGCCCAGGGAGAGGAGGCCGGTGAACCCGATGAGCAAGTTGAGGCCCAGAGCCCCGATCAGGTTGACCAGGACTAAATTGAGGATGTAAAAATTATATTCATCCAGATAAAGCGGGGAGAACCCAACGAGGATAAGAAAGATTGCCAGAAAGGATCGCTTGAAGCGGGTGCGGAAGATGCGTTCATCCTCCCGGTGGCTGAAGATGGCCGTCGAGGAAAAGTACTGGTTGTAGAGGTCGGATAAAGATTTCAAGGCGTCACCTCGGCAATTCCAACCCGCCCTTTTAAGGCGGAGATTCGCCCGTCCTCGTAACGGATCTGGATGTCCAAGTGGTGTTCATCCTTGGGCTGGTAGAGATCTGCGACGAGGGACTTGTAGCGTTCGTAAATCAAACCCCGGCGAACCTTGCGGGTGCGGGTTAGTTCTTCGTCGTCGGGGTGGAGTTCTTTGAGGAGAATGGCGAATTTGCGGACGCGCATGTTTTGCGGGAAACGCTGGCAGAGCTTGCGGATCTCCTCCCGCACTAAATCATAGACCTCGGGCCTCTGGGAAAGGTCTTGATAAGTCGTGAAGGAAATTCCCCGTTTCTTAGCCCAGTTGCCCACATTCTCCAGGTCAATGGAAATGATGGCGGTGACGTAGGCTTGGCTTCCCCCGCAGACCACCGCTTCCTTGATGTAGGGACTGAATTTCAAGCGGATCTCAATATCCTGGGGAGCGAAGCGGGTACCATCCGTTAAATTCATGATGTCTTTGAAACGGTCGAAGATGTAAAGATGCCCATCCTCTCCGAAGTAACCGGCATCCCCCGTTCGCAAAAAGCCCTCCTCAGTATAGGCTTCCCGGGTAGCTTTTTCGTTCTTGTGATAGCCGAGCATGATGGATTTTCCCCGCATCAAGATCTCTCCCTGATCGGATAGTTTCACTTCCACCCCGGGAATGGGGACCCCGACGGTTTCCGGCCGCACATCCCCCGAACGGTGGGTCGTCGCGATTCCGGCGCATTCGCTCTGCCCGTAAACCTGGCGGATGTCGATGCCCAGGGATTTGAAATACTTGAAAACCTCCGGGGAAAGAGCCCCGCCGCCGGTCACGGCCATCTTCACCCGCCCCAACCCGACCCGGTTGCGCAAAGGCCGGAGGACGGTAAAGGTGAGGAAGTCGGAGAGGAGCTTGGACGACAGGCCGGGGTTCTTGCCGGCGAGCTCCAGTTCGGTTCGTTTCATGGCGGTGCGGATGGCCCAGCCGTAAAAGTTTCTTTTAAGGGGGTCGGCGTTGTCCATCGCTGCTTGGATGACGGAAGCGAGATCTTCCCAGCGCGAGGGAGTTCCGCCAAAGTACGAAGGCTGAAGTTCGATAAGATCGCGCCTCAGGGTTTCGGGTTCCTCGGGAAAATTGTAACAGGCTCCGCTGATCAGCCAGCGGACGACGGCATAGAGTTGCTCGCCGATCCAGGAAAGAGGGGCCAGGGAGAGGAGCTCATCCCGGGCATCCATGGGAACAACCGTGCCATAGTTCTCGGCGGCGAAAAGAAAGTTTTCGTGGCTGAGAATAGCCAGCTTCGGCAGGGCGGTGGTCCCGGATGTGGTGAGCATCATGGCCGGAGTGTTCGGGGAGATGGCTGCGGCGGCTTGCCGGAGAAAATCGGGCTGGTTTTTTTTCTCGGCCGCGCCGAGTTCAAGCACTTGCTCAAAACGCTGCAGGAACGGGTGGGATCCGTAGTAATGGCTCATGCCCCGGGAATCCCAAACAATGACCCGTTTCACTACTCCTTCTATCTTGGGCCAGATTTTGAGGATCTTATCCACCTGCTCCTGGTCGCTTAAGACCACGATCCGGGCATCTGAAAAAGAGATAAGATAAAGCACCTCTTCGGCCAGCCCGTCGGGGTACATTCCCGTAATCACCCCTCCGGCGGCAATGGCTCCCAATTCCGCGATGATCCATTCCGGCTTGTTGTCCCCGACAACGGCCACGGTTTCCTTCTCCCCCAGCCCAAGCTTTTTCAAGCCGAGGGCGAAATTTTCAACCATATCGGCGAGCTCTTTCCAGGTTGTGGGTGTCCAGACGCCGTACCGCTTTTCCCGCAGGGCCGGCCGGTTGGGGAATTCACCCGCGTTCCGGGTTACGAGTTCAATCAAGTTCTGCAATTTATCCTTCTCTCCTCCGCCCTAAGTACGCCTCGATGACTAATGGATTTTGTTGGACCTCCCGCGGCGTTCCTTCGGCGATTTTTTCGCCGAAGTTGAGGACGACAACCCGGTCGGAAAGGTCCATCACCGCCGAAAGATCGTGCTCGATCCAAACGATGGTCACGCCCAAATCCCGGTGAATGTCCAAGATGTAGCTGGCAATGTCCTCTTTCTCTTCCACGGCCATCCCGGCCATGGCTTCGTCGAGAAGAAGGAGCTTTGGTTTCATGGCCAGGGCCCTGGCTAAATCGACGCGCTTGCGCACCCCGAGGGGCAGGGTGTCCACCACCGCATACCGGACGCTGGAGAGGCCCATGAAGTCGATGATTCCTTCCTCGACTTCCTGCCGGTGGCGCAGCTCATCGGCCACGGCCGGTGGCCAGCGCAAAAAACTGCCGAGAAGCGACGTGCGCATCAGGAAGTGGCGGCCGAGCTTGATGTTGTCCAGAACGGACATGCCGTGAAAAAGTTCCACTTTCTGGAAGGTGCGCGCGACTCCCAGGGCGGCAATGGCATGGGGTTTTAGGGACGTGAGGTTTTGCCCCTGATAAAGGATCTCTCCCCGCTGGGGGCGGTAGTGGGCGTTGATGCAATTGAGCAGGCTGGTCTTCCCGGCACCATTGGGACCGATGATGGCCAAAATCTCGCCGGCCTTCACCGAGGCGCTCACTTCGCGGAGAACCTTGACCCCGCCGAAAGAAAGGTTCACGTCTTGAATTTCCAAAAGACCCAAGTTTCTCTCTACAGCCATCGCTTCCTTCGCTTATATCGTTTGGCATCCTGGTAGCTCCGGCGCGTTTTGTCGCCGGCCCCCAAGTAAAATTCGCGGACATCTTCGTTAGCCAGGAGCGTTGCCGCCGGGCCCTCGAGGACGACCCGGCCGTTCTCCAAAACACATCCCCGGTGGCCAATTTGCAGGGCGGCATGGGCATTCTGTTCCACCAGGACGATCGTCATTCCTTCCTCATTCAGCCGCTGGATGATGCGGAAGAGTTCCTCGGTGATCATAGGAGCCAGCCCTAAGGAAGGTTCATCAAAGAGGAGGATTTTGGGCCGGGTCATCAGCGCCATGCCGATGGCCAGCATCTGCTGCTCGCCGCCGGAGGTGTAGCCGGCTTTTTGGGTGCGCAGTTTTCCCAATACGGGGAAATAGCCGAAAACTTTGTCCATGTCTTCTTTCACCCTGCCGTCCCAGCGAGAGTAAGCCGCGGCGGCCAGATTTTCCTCAATGGTCAGGTACCAGAAAACCGGGCGGTCTTCCATCACGTACGTCAAGCCGTATCTTCTGATGATGTCCGTGCTGTCTAAGCCCAGGATGGAAGAATCGCCTACTTTGATGTTCCCTTCGATAATATCGCCGTCGAATATGCCGAGCATGCCGCTAATGGCCCGGAGGAGAGTGGTCTTCCCGGCTCCGTTAGCGCCGATGATCACCGAAATCTCGCCGGCGGAAGCTTTCAGGGAGACGCCGTTTAAGATGGAGATGACGTCATGGTAGACGACCCGAAGGTTTTCGACGGAGAGCATTCAGACCCTCTCGATCCGAACCGTCCCAAAAAGGCCGTAGGGGCGGATGAACAGGACAATAAGCAGGAGAAGATAGGGGGCTACGTCCTTGAAGCCCACCAGACCTAAAGGCTCGACATAACTTCCAATCAGGGCTTCGCAGAGCCCGACGACCAATCCCCCGATGAGAGCGCCGCCGATGCTGTCCATCCCGCCGATCATCACCACGGGGATGGCCCGCAGGCCGGCAATGCCCGTCATGTAAGAGAGGGCTCCGAAATTGGAAATCATCACCCCGGCAAGGGCGATACTGATGCAGCTCAAGGCCCAAACCATCAGGAGAATAAAGCGCGCATCGATGCCAAAGGCCATGGCTTTCGACTGGCTTTCCGACGTGGCCCGGATAGCCACCCCCCAGCGGGTGCGAAACAGGAAGAAAAGAATGAGTCCGAAAGCAACGAGGGACGATACCCCGGCCCAAATTCGTTCCGAAGGGAAGAGCAGGTTTTCCGATTCCAGGCTGATGTCGGGCAAATCCAGAAAAAAGGAATAAGAATGGGCGCCAAAGATGAGCTGCACGGATGCCCGGAGCACGCTGCCCAGGCCGAGGGTGACGATGGTCATCGAAAGAGCCGAGCGTCCTAACAGGGGTTTGATGGAAAGACGCTCGACGATAGCTCCTATGGCCCCTGCGGCGGCAAGGCCAAGAGGCAGGGCGAGGAAGAAAGGCAGGTGCAGGTCAAAGAAGAAAAGGTAAAAAAGAAAAGACCCGACGACTAAGAACTCCCCGATGGCAAAATTGAACGCCTCCGAGGCTCGAAAGATGATTACAATCCC
>CAZIDC010000213.1:0-5519 GCA_964537885.1 uncultured Syntrophaceae bacterium
CGAGGATTGTCAGATTGTCGCCCCGATCATTGTGGGGTATCCCAAAAATATTCCCCTTGCGGCAACCCGCAATGGACCCCAGATCCTTACAGTCATAAACTAATAATTTTTTCGCCCCAGAGCACCCGGAGGTCACCGATAGAAAATAATTTTACTTGATTCAAACCCCTTGCTTCTGACGCCTTATGTTTTTACCGCCGGTAAGGATGCCGCCAGTAAGGATAACGGTGCCACCAAAAGGGATAGAGATCATCATACCAGGGAGGATAGATCGGCACATACTCCGGGCGGCGTTCCCACAGATGAATTTCCCTGGCTGCAATAACCGGGTAGGCATATTGGCAATCCCCGAGGGGAAGGACTTCCTTCCCCATCACTTCCCCCATGACAGCGACCTCGCGCCCTTCTTTATAAATAGCCGGATCAAGAAAGCCAGCATGCCGGGCTAAAAAGCGCCCGGATGAACGATCCAGGTTGATGGGCCTTTTCTGATAGTCAAGCTCTGTCTGCCTGACCTGGATGAGGGTCTCATTCTGCCTGTTTGTTGTCTCGACAATCACACCCCCCCATAAAACCGTCTTCCCTACAAAGGGCTGCGGGTCTTTCTGAATTTCCCCGAACGTCAAAGTCTGGTCAATATCCCGCAGAACGTTTTTGGGAAAAGGGGTGCAAGATAACACCAGCCAGGGGGGTAAAAGGAGTATGAAAAGCCATCCTTTCATCTGATTATCCCTCCCACCCCAATGCCGAAATGAAAGGCGGGTATTCCGGTTGTTCCCGGTTCCCAGAGGTGAGATTCCCGGGGAATCAGCACCGGATAGGTATAATCAAGTTCCTTGATCGGTTGAACTTTTTTCCCCTGTACCTCTCCAAGAATCGTAATTTTTCGCTCGGCGGCATAGACCGCCGGGTCGCGAAAGTCCGCAAAGCGGACCAAAAACCTTCCGTGGGACACATCCGTATCTTCCGGCTTTTGTTGCCAGTTCAGGGGTTGCTGCAAGACCTCAACCCAAGTTTCACCTTCCTTGAGCGTCGTTTTCAGAATCCGCCCTCCCAGAAGAATGACCCTTCCCCGGTAAGCTTCTGGATCTCTGAGCAGCTCCTGGAAAGAGAGCGCTGGGTCCGCTTCTCTCAAAGCCTGTTTGGAGATCACCGGCGCACAGGCCGTAAGCCAACCGATCAGACTAAAGACGAAAATGAACCATTTCCCCATTCTTTCCTCCTGCGAAAAGACCAAGTCAATCATTATTATATTTCGGGTGTTTCGCCAGCGCAATCTTTATGATCATCTCATTCTGATCTTCCCTTGCAACCCCGGATGTATTAAAATATTTTCTCACTGTTTTTCAATTTCCCGAACCTGGTATAAAAGATAGCTCAATCGTTGCAAAAGATTGATTACATAGTTTGTGAATTCCGAAGCCCTGTATATTCGAAAATGATAGGGAACGCTTAAGATAACCTTTAGAAGCGGGGAGAACGTGAAATTCTCTAAGCACTTGCAGGGGCACGAGGCATCGTGCCCCTATGACTCTGATGAAGGATATTTCCTTCTTACCAACATGTTGGTGGCTTGGCGCCAAGCGCCTAAGCCGGAAGAGGTACTTGAAGATGGCCCTTAAAGAGAGGAAACGATGAGCCTATTTTTACTGACTTTTTTCTTACTCTACGGCGGTCTGCACTACTACATCTTGGCGAAGGTTAAAGATGCCTTTCCCCTGGGGGCTATTTCCGGATTGATCCTCATCTTTTTCATGCTCCTCATGGTTTTCGCGCCGCTGATTGCTTATACCTCTGCAAAATATGGGTTCGAATCCTTTGCCCGCTTTTCCGCTTACATCGGGTTTACCTGGATGGGCCTGGCCTTTTTATTCCTTGCCAGCTCCGTTCTCATCGATCTACTCCGCATCATTCTCTTTGCCGGGGGACTCATCCTGAAAAGGAGTTTTGTCTTCCTTACTCCCCGCTGGCTATTCATCATTCCCCTGTTTTTTGCTCTCACCGCGGGCGCCTACGGCTTCTTCGAGGCCCGGGATATTCGCACGGAGCGGGTCGTGATCAAATCCTCCAAAATACCCAGGGAAGCCGGGCTGGTGAGGATCGCCCAGATAACGGATGTCCATCTGGGAATGATCGTCAGGGAAGAACGGCTGGCCAAGATCCTGGAGGAGGTGAAAAAAACCGACCCTGATCTTTTGATCTCCACCGGCGACCTGGTGGACGCCCAGATCAACCACCTTGATGGATTGACGGATCTCCTGCAGGAGATCAGGCCCAAATACGGGAAATTCGCCATCACGGGCAATCATGAATATTTCGCCGGACTGGCTCAGTCTTTGGATTTTACCCGCCGGGCTGGATTCACCATGCTTCGCGGAGAAGGCCTTACGGTTGGGGGATTGTTCAACCTGGCCGGAATCGATGACTTGACCGGCCAAGGGTTCGGCCTTTGGGAAGGCCTGTCCGAAAAGAACCTGCTTGCCGGCCTCCCCCGGGATAAATTTACAATCCTTTTAAAACACCGCCCCCTGGTTGATAAAAATTCTCTCGGCCTTTTTGACCTGCAAATTTCCGGGCACACTCATCAAGGGCAAATCTTTCCTTTCCGGATTTTTACCCGAATTTTTTTCCCTTACGTTGGCGGGCTTTTTGAGCTTCCGAATAAAGCGATTTTATACGTAAGCAGAGGTTCAGGGACTTGGGGCCCTCCGATCCGCTTTTTAACCCCTCCCGAAGTAACTATCTTTGAATTGACTCCCGGAGATTAACTGTGGTATGGAATAGAATCATTTTATTTGGACGCAGATTTTCGCAGATCAACGCCGAAAGAGCTTAAGAAGGTATCTTTCAAATAATTCAACTTAAAGGAGGATGGCCGATGCTAAAGCCCGATGAATTTGCTTCTTGCGACGCCCCCGCTTTGGCCGGCGCCCCACTTTTAAAGCCTGAACCCGTTTCCAAAATGGATTGAAGAGCGTAGGCCAAATTTTTCCAGAAAGGAGAAAAACAATGATCGAAGATTTCAAAAAGTTTGTCATGCGGGGAAACGTAATAGACATGGCCGTAGGGATCATCATCGGTGCCGCCTTTGGCTCCATCATCAATTCCCTGGTCGCGGACATTCTCATGCCCCCTATCGGTCTGGTGCTGGGCAATGTGGATTTTTCCAATCTTTTCCTCGTTCTTAAAGAGGGAAAAGTTGCCGCCCCTTACGTTTCCCTGGCCAGCGCCAAAGCAGCCGGAGCGGTAACCATTAACGCGGGATTGTTCGTGAATGCGATCATCAGCTTCCTGATCGTCGCTTTTGCCATGTTCTATCTCATCCGCAGTATGAATAAATTGTACCGTCAGAAGGAGGCCCCTGCGGCCGCGCCGACAAGCAAGGATTGCCCTTATTGTCTTTCAATGATTCCGATCAAGGCTACCCGTTGCGCCCATTGCACGTCGGAGTTGAAAGCCTAAAATCGGGAATCGGTCAAGAGGGCGACAGGATAATGGCCCAATGGTCTTGCTTTAATTATTTACTCGAACCCAGCCGGAGGAACAAAACCCTGGAACTCCTGCTCAAGCAGCCGCGCAAAGTGAATGCAGGTATGATCGCCATACTGCGGGCCGACGATCTGGACGCCAACCGGCAAACCTTCACGGGTAAATCCGCCTGGCGCCACCGTCGAAGGCAGATAGGCATTCCCTGAATAACCCGCCCAGAACATCTGCGTCGTCGAAGGCTGCGGCTGGCCGTTGACCATGACCATGCGCTCCCAGCGCTCGCCCTTCTGGTTATGGGGGAAGGCTGCGGTTGCTGCCGCGGGGCATAGAAGCAGGTCATATTCACGGAAGAATTCGGCCCACACTAAGCGCATTTTGTGCCGCGCTTCGTTGAAGGCGAGCCAGTCTTTGTGATACATCGTCTGCGCCCGGATGATCTGCGCCGGATAGCTCTCATCGCCAGGCGCGACTGACTTGGCCGCCTCCAAACCCTTCTGGAACATCTCCGGAGTCAGACGCCCGGATGTTGCCGCCCGCAGGAGTTGGATATAGTTGCGATGCGCCGCGCGTCCATCGACCTTTGGCCGCGCCTTCTCATTCACCTTCACTTTACTCCTCACCAGGAAATCAACAAGGGCCTGAAGCCTCTTCTGCACCTCCTCATCGACTTCCGCCTCCGGATCGGTATAAATCACTCCGACTTTATATTCGCGGAGCCTCTTTTTCCTGGGTTTGGGCAGCCGCAGTTGCCACCCAGCCCCATCGATTTCATCCGGCCCGGCCATCACGTCGAGCGCAGTGGCAAGATCGTCCGCGCTGCGCGCCATCGGGCCAATGGCCGAGATGTCGGTTGCCGCGACCACCCCGGGAAGCGCCTGGCCGCGCGGCGAGACGATGCCGTAAGTTGGCTTGTGGCCATAGACGCCGCAGTAATGCGCCGGGTTGCGAATGGAGGCTCCGATGTCACTCCCCGCTTCGATCCCGGTAAGCCCGGCAGCGAGGGCTGCAGCCGCCCCGCCCGAAGAGCCGCCCGGGACACGCGTCAGGTCCCAGGGGTTATTCGTTGTCCCGTAAATCTCGTTGAAGGTCTGCCAATCGGCAAGATAGAGCGGAACGTTGGTCTTGCCGAACAGCACCACCCCCGCGCTGAGAAAGCGGGTTACCGCAACCGCATTCTTCTGCGGATAGTTATCCTTGTATTGGGGCACCCCCCAGGTCGTCGGCATGCCCACGACGTCATACGATTCTTTGATCGTCATCGGCACGCCGTGAAGGGGTCCCCAAATTTTTCCTTTGGCCAGCGCTCCATCAGCTTGTTTCGCGCGTTTACGCGCTGCCCTGATGTCCATGAAAATGATGGCATTGATCTTGGGGTTATAAAATTCAATGCGTCTCAAATAGAGATCAAGCAATTCCAGGCACCCTATCTTTTTCTTGCGGATCAACAAAGCCAGTTGTTTAGCCGAACGAAAGGGTGGCTCAAGCATTATCTCCTCCCCCCGACATGGATTCAACTGCCCATTTTTTTGTCATTATAAAGATGAAGAACCGCTGCTTTATGATCCCGAGAGAATGCCCTCCCTCTTGGCCTGGGTCATTCCCAAAATGGCAACCCCGTCTCGCAAGAGAGGCGGGAGATTAAAATAGATTTAGCCCCAGACTTTGGTCATCCGCTCCTCCGGGGAAGTTTTTTTATAATCCCCCAGCCACTCAACGACTTGTAAAATAACTCCAAGGGGATTTTTGGGTCCGACCAAGATCTCCTTCCGGACCCCCTCGACTTCCATATACCCTGAAGTCTTCACCCCGCGGGAATGGAGATGATCGATAAACTTGTTCAGATCCTCTACTTCTACCCCCATATGTTGCATGGTTTCACCGAATTTTTCGACGTGTTTGGCTACGAATCCCTCCGGGCTGGTGGACTCCAACAAGGTGAAAATATTCTCTCCCACCCGGAAAATGGCCACTTTGTACTGCCCTTTTTCGTTAATAGCTTCCACGATGAATTTAGCCCCTAAAAGGTCTTC
>CAZIDC010000214.1:0-5502 GCA_964537885.1 uncultured Syntrophaceae bacterium
TTAGTTTTTCCGTTCGTGGTGAGCTTGTCGAACCACAAAAAAATACTTTTGCAATAGACTCCTTTGGATCTCTATTCCCGTTTAGGGTCCACGGGGGTAATGATTCTTTCGCTCTCTTCTTCCCTCAAAGCCGCTTTGATCCTTTCCAGGGCCAGGCCAGAATTGACCGCCATCTCCCTTTCATCGTTGGCATATCTCTGGGACAGGCTGCGTACGTATTCGCGGAGGAAAGCCTGGTTGGCTTTTTCATAAGGTTCCAGCTTTAAAAGCTTTTGTATCTTCAGGGACTCCTGCCTGAGTTTCTGCCAACGCATAGCCCGGTCTACGGTGAAGAGAATTTGCTCCTTTTTAAAAGGTTTCGTGATGTAGTCAAAAACCCCCTGGGAGAGGGCTTCGATCGCAGTCTCCAGGGAACCGAAGGCCGTAATAATAATCACTTCTTCAGGCCGATGATTCTCCTTGACCAGCTTTAGGAGGTCGAGGCCATCGAGGCCGGGCATTTTCAGATCGGTAATGATAAGGTCGTACTGGGACTGCTCCAGGATTTTGGGAACTTCGAGCGAATTGGTGGTGGTAACGATGCGGTACGGGGTTTTCTCGGTGATAATTCGCTCAAGAAGTTTTAACATGTGAGGTTCATCATCTATGGCCAGGATGCGTTGTTCCATTTTTTTCTCTCCTCTTCGGCTACTCCCGAGTTTGATAGATAGGCATGGATACAGTGAAAGTAGTACCGGTGGGTTGGCCGGGGTGGTCTTCGGCGGAAGAGCTCGTAAAAAAGATTTTCCAACTGTATTTTCTCACGATCCCGTAACAGAGGGACAGGCCGAGACCGGTCCCTTCCCCCACTTTTTTAGTCGTGAAGAAGGGGTCGAAGATTTGGGCCTTGATTCGATCAGGAATGCCCACTCCCGTATCGGTCACGCTTACATGCACCCATTCTCCCTCGGCGTGGGTGGAGAGAGTGAGGGTTCCACCGGATTTTTCCATGGAGGCCATGGAATTATTGATGAGATTGAAGATGACTTGCTGGAACTCCCGGGTGTCGCCCCGGACCCGGGGGAGTTGGTCGGGACTTTCAGTTACGAGCTGAATCTTCTTGGTCATGAGGGTATTCTTGATGATGTTGATCACGGTATTCATGCTATGGCCTATATCTACGGTATCCTCCAGACCCTCGGTGATCCGGGCAAACCCCAATAGATCCTCGACGACCTTTTTGGCATGATTGGCGTTGTATTCGATCACTTTGAGGTCCTCGTATTCTGGGTGACCCGGGGGAAAGCGTTCGAGCATGAGGTCGGCAAAGCCCAGAATGATGGCCAGGGGGTTGTTGATCTCGTGAGCCACACCCGCAGCCAGGGTCCCGATGGAAGCCAGTTTTTCGGTGTTGTAAATCCGCTGTTCCATCTCCATTCTTTCGGTTATATCCCGGCTGATGCCCAATAGCTGGTAAACCTCCCCGCGATCGTTACGAATAGGGATCAACTTGGTACTCAGGTGGACTTTACGGGCCCGGATGGTCAAGGTCTGCTCGAAAGAGTAGCTGGCTTTCCGTTCCAACGCCCGGTCGATCTGCCGGCGCATGAATTCCACGTCCGCCGGTCGGAACAGGCCGGCGAGTTTTTTGCCAACGTATAACTCTCCCCTGCTGAGATCCGCTTGATCGGGAATGACCCCGCCATCTTTTTCAGTAACCACGAGATTGGAAAAAATCTCTATGCTGTGGCGATTAAAGAGAACTACGCGCATCTCCAGATCCAGAATGTAAATCAGGTCGGTGGCCTGCTCCACGATCCGCTGGTAGACCCGTTCGGTCTCTTGCAGATCGGCTTCGGTCTGTTTTACCCGGGCTTTCAGCGCCTCGGACACGCGGCGTTGGTAGATGAACACCAGCAGCCCGAAGATGAACATGCCCGCAATGAGCGCGGCCTCCGCGGCAAAATGCCGGATATAAACCTGGCGGACCGTCACCGACACCTCGCTGATGGGCGCAGTCACCGCCACTGACCAAAGGCTTCCGAGAGCCAGAGCTCCACTTTTTACGGGTGTGAAAGCGATCAGCTTGGACATTTGCCCCTCAATGCCCCGGTGCCAACCGCTTTCATAAATGCCGACCCCCTCCTCCCCGCGGAGCATAAGGTCTTTCATGATGCGGTTAATTTGGGTAAATTTGATGTAAGGTCTGCGCTCCGTCCGGACGGTAAAAGCATTTTTGCCTATGAAATCCTTTTCCGGGTGATAGATGAACAACCCATTCTGATCGATCACCCAGGCATAACCGGTCCGGCCGGAACGAATCTTGCTCGTCACCCTGGCGACCAGGCGGGAAACGTCGAGGCGGGCGAAGAGCACGCCCTCTCCTTTCTCCCTGAAGGCCATCCGGGTGCAGAGCACGCTCGTCACCATGGCCTCCCCGGAGGAGGACATCTCCACCTGGAGAGGATTTAATTTCATTCGATCGGGGGTATCACCCTTACAGAACTCCTCGATTTTTTTGGGAGGAATCTGCTTGCCGCTGGGGCCATCGTAGAACCGAAGGAGGCGGCCGGATGGGTCGATCAGCCCGATTTCGATGAGACCCTTGTTCCGGGTTCGTTCGACCATCGCCTGCATCGCTTCCTGCGGGATGCTGCCGGGAGTGCCCAGATGCTGGGCTTTTAGACTCTTGATCTCGACCTCAAGGTCGCGCAGGATGGCGTCGATCTGGGAGGCGGCCTGGTTGGCCAGGATCAACTGCTGCTGGTTGAAGTCGTTATTGATCTGATTGTGCATGACCCTGGCATTGATGTAAACCAGGTAAAAAGCAATTCCGATAATGGCAAAGAAAAGCAGCGAACTGATTACCACCAGATAGCGGAAGCTGACCACGTCGCGGGTTAAGCCCCGGAACCAGCCGAAAATCATGGACATCCCGACTCCTCACGGCCCTCTCCCAAATTCAGTTTTTTCACGTAGTCCTCGACGTACCACTGGGCAATGGCATCGTTGGACAGAGCCATGTCGAGCTGTTTGGTCATCATGCTGATCCGGCCTAACAGCCGCAGCTTACTGAGTAGGGCCGGGCAGCTTTGGTAGGTAATCATGGCGTCGAGAAAGTCGCCCTGGCTGGAGTTCTCAAACCCCATCCGGGATAGAATGGCCGCGAGAAGTCTGATCCGCCTGATCCTCCGATCCAGGGGGGCTCCGCCTTCTTTATACTGGACCCGGATATAGTTTTTGCTCTCAATTTCCGTACACAAGGCTTCAATCGTGCTGAAGTGATATCCCATGCGCAGGCTCAGGAGCATGTATTCCTTGCTCAGAATCGCGTAGCTATTTTCCGAAAACTCCGGGGCGGCCCCCTGGGTCATCGTATTGGCCATCACGGTGATGAAGCCCTTCAAGTCAGTAGCCGGAGTCTTGGGCCAACCCTGCTCCGTGATCCCTCCCCAGAAGGCCTTCATCGGTGCTGAGGTGATTTCTGCCTCTTCGATGGAGCGCCGACTTTCGTCCGCCGGGGGGCGCTGGTCGATGTAGATAATGTCCACGCCCAGCGGGATGTTGCTCTTGAGCCGGAGACCGATGCGGTCTTTGTACTCCATCTTCTTGGCCCGGTCAAACATCTCTTCCATGGCTTTTTGATGGGCAAAGCGGGTCAGATCGTGCAGGGTTTTGCAGGCTTCGATTGTGAAATCCGGATGGGAGGGGTTGAGCAGGTTCAGCGGCGAGACCTGGGTCAAGATCCGCTTGAGCAGGCTCATGATATCTGTATCCTCGAATAATTCGTATTCCTCACAACGGGCCTTAATCAGCGGCTCAATCAAGCCTCTGTAAATAACCCTTCCGGTGGCATCGACTGTAACGGGGACTTGTGCCGGTAGCTTCTTGACCCCCTTCAATCCGGCAAGCATGGGGATGCGATACTCGCGGGCGATCGTGGCCATGTGACTGGCCGCGCCTCCCACCTCGATGATCAGGGCTTTCACCCTGTTCATCACAGTTATCAACCCCGGGAAGGGGCTGGGAGCCACCAAAACCGCACCTTCGGGCACGCTGGAAAGATCCTGGGTGGAAAGAACATGATAAACGGGCCCTCCGCCGGCACCCGGGCAGACGGTGGCGCCGCCGGATAGAAGAACCTGGAGCGTACCCAGGTCGACGGACGGGCTTGAGGCCGCTGGCTTGAGCGCCACGACCTTCAGAGGTCGGGTTTGCAGCAAGAACAGCTTTCCATCCTGGTCGATGGCCCACTCGATGTCCTGCGGACAGCCATAATGATCATCGAGTTTTAGGGCCAGCTCGGTTAATACCTTGATTTCTTCATCCTGGATCGATGGCCTGGTTTGTTGCGGGTCGTCCACCCGTTCTTCCACCGTTCCTCCTTCGGAGCTCACCACCAGCCGCCTTGTCTTTACCGCCGTTTCCTTCGTTAGAACTGATCCATCGCTTCGGCAAACCCGGAAAAAATCAGGGGTCAAGGTCCCATCGACCACATAGCGGCCGAGTCCCAGGGTGGAATTGATGATCAGGGTTTCGTCTGCAGGACAGACCGGGTCCCGGGTGTAAATTACCCCGCTGGCCCTGGCATCCACCATAACCATGCAGCCGACACTCATCGGCAGATCTGATTCCCGAAGGTCATGACTCAAAAAATAATAGATGGCTTTGGGGCTGAACTTACTCGCCAGCACCTCACGGTAGCGGTCTATGATTTCATCCGGGCGCAAATTCAAAAAGGTGGCATACTGGCCGGCAAAACTGAAGTGGGTATCTTCCCCGACCGCGCTCGAACGCAGGGCAAAGCGGGCCGCCTGGGTGCGCTTTTCAAGCTCTCTCGCCTCTTTCTGGATTGCTGCAGCCAGATCCGCCGGCACCGGACTGGACATTACTAAAGATTGAATCTCCTCGCTTACGCGCACTAATTCTTCAAAACTCTTTAAGTTTAAGGACCGAAGCCGCCGGCTGATCCGGTCCTGAAGATCATTGGCCTCGACAAAGTGATGATAGGCCCAGGCGGTGATGGCAAAGCCGTCGGGCACCGGCAGCCCGAGCTTCCTCATTTCCCCGAGTTGGGCGTTTTTACCGCCGACGCTAAAAATCTTCCCGCGGTCTATCTGGTGGAAAGAGATGGTAAAATCATCCGGTACAATGGTTTTGCTCCCCGGCAGGAGTTGTCCGATCTGCTCATCCAGGGCCGCCAAACGATCCTGGAGCGGAAGGTATTTTTCTCCGCCCAGAAGGATCATATCCTCAATGATTTCAGCTACACCCCCACGTACCTGGCTCAGACTTGTAAGGATATAGTTGAGATCGAAAAGATATTCCCCCTGGGCTTTTTCTTCCATATCGCCGATTATCTTAAGGACCTGGTTGTTTTTTTCAAGGATGGCCAAAAACCGGTCGAACTTTTCCTGGATAGCCTTGAATGCCGCTTTGGTTTCATCCTCTTTGCTTCGAAAGATGTGATGATACCACTTCATACGGGCAAACCCCCTTTAGCCGTAACCTCATCCTCCCCCC
>CAZIDC010000215.1:0-5499 GCA_964537885.1 uncultured Syntrophaceae bacterium
TTATCCGCATCCGGAGCCAAATCCGCTCCGCCCTGGAAACACTCTGGGAACAGGAGGGTTTGCGCAAGATCTTTCAAGAACAGATCATCACGTTGCGCAACGAACGGTATGTGGTGGCTGTAAAATCAGAATGTAAAAATACCCTTCCGGGTATCATCCACGATCATTCGCAATCCCGGGCCACCTATTTCATTGAACCCCTGTCCACGGTGGATGAAAATAATGAGTTGAACTTGCTCCTGAAGGACGAAAAGGAAGAGGAGCGGCGAATCCTCCTCGACCTGACCACAAGAATCCGGGCGAAGGCCGGCGAGATCTCCCTGGCCGTGGAGGTCCTCGGTTACTTAGATTTGGTTTTCGCCAAGGCCAAATGCGCCCGGATCTTCAACGGATCGATCCCTTTGCTCAATGATCAGGGACGCTGGCAATTGCGCCAGGCCCGCCATCCTCTCCTGGATTCCAGGTCCGCCGTGCCCATTGATCTCCTCCTGGCCGAAGGCCAGTCCACTTTAATCATAACGGGGGCTAATACCGGCGGGAAAACGGTAGCCCTGAAAACCTTGGGGCTCCTGACCCTGATGGCTCAGTGCGGCATCCCCATTCCGGCAGCCGAAGGGAGCGAGGCGGCCGTATTTAATAAAATCTTCGCGGATATAGGTGACGAGCAGAGCCTGCAGGATAACCTGTCCACCTTTTCCGCATGGGTGCAGACTGCCTCCAGGATTATAAAGGAGACCACCGGCTCTTCCCTCGTCCTTATGGATGAAGTCGGCGGAGGAACAGATCCCAACGAAGGGGCCGCCTTGACCATGGCCTTGATCGATGAACTGCGCAACCGGGGAGCAAAGACGGTGGTTACCACCCACCTGAACCTAATCAAGGCGTACGGCGCCATCCACCCCGACGTTGTCAATGTTTCGGTGGAATTCAACCCGGATACCCTCCGCCCGACCTATCGCTTGATTTACGGCCTCCCGGGAGAGAGCTATGCCCTTCCCATGGCGGAGAAATGGGGCTTCGACCATGGACTGATCGAACGAGCCAGCGCTTATCTTGGCGAAGGGGATCGCAAGGTAGGAAAGTTACTCCAGAGTCTGGAGAGGACCCAACAAGAAATCGAGGCCAAGCGCCAGGAAACCGAACGCCTTCAGCGGGAAGCAGCGGCCTCCCGTAAGGAAGCCGAAGCCCTGTTACTCAAGGCTCGCCGTGAAGTCGAAAGCCTTCTGGCGCAATCCCGGGACGAAGCCCGGGCGTTGGTTCAACGGGCTAAAGACGACCTCAGGGAGATGATCAATGAGTTCAAAGCGAAGGGCCGGACCGACATCCACCGCCTGAGTCAGGCCATTAGAGCGGAAGAGGAAAAAATCAATTGCTTGGCCTGGGGAGCACCTCAAGAAGAGCTGGCGGGCGGCCGCAAACAAAAAGGGAGGCCAAACCCGGGTTTTGCAGAAAACTTTAAAACCCTGGGCCAACTGGGAGAAGCCCTGGCGCCGAATTCAGGCCAACGCAAAAAACCGATTCAGTCCGCCCGCCCCGCTCTCATCCATTACCAGATTCCCGCCGCTGCCCGGGAGATTAAAGTCATCGGCTTACGCGTAGCAGAAGCCCTTCCTCTGGTGGATAAAGCCATCGATGAAGCCTTTTTGGGGGGCCTCAAAGAAATAGACGTCATCCATGGAGCCGGAACCGGGAAGCTTCGAACCGCAATCCGGGAATATTTGCGCGACCATGCCTGCGTAAAACAATTTCTACCCGGAGTACCGGGTCGGGGAGGAGACGGCGTAACGGTGGTGGAAATTGGTCCGGCCCCCCCGGCGGTTTCATCCGGCCGGCGGTTAAGGAAAAACAGCACGGAGCAGGGTTGAAGGATGAAGGACAGCATTCCCGAGGAGAAAATCGCCGAGGTCAAGGAGCGGTCCAGCATCGTGGAGGTCATCTCCGATTTTGTCTCGCTCAAGAAGTCCGGGAAAAATCATCTAGGTCTGTGCCCTTTTCATTCAGAAAAAACGCCCTCGTTTACGGTGAATGAAGAAAAAGGCATTTTCCACTGCTTTGGGTGCGGGGTAGGGGGGAACATATTCAATTTTCTGATGCGGGCCAATCACCTGAGTTTTCCGGAAGCGGTCAAGGAGGTGGCCAAACGCTACGGCGTAACCCTCCCGCAGCGGGAATTATCCGAAGAGGAAAAACGGCGGCGAAGCCTGCGGTCTCGCTTGTTCGAAATCAACGAGATCGCAGCGGAATATTACCACCGGGTGCTGGTCTCATCAAAAGAAGGGGCGGATGGTAAAGACTACCTGGCCCAGAGGGGAATTGCGGAGGACACCATTCTTGTCCACCGCCTGGGCTTTGCGCCGGCCTCCTGGGATTCTTTGGCGCTTTTTTTGCAGGGTAAGGAAATTCCCTTAAATCTTGCCGAAACCCTGGGGTTAATCCTTCCGCGGAAGGAAGGGAACCTTTCTGGGGGGCGGCCCGGGTATTACGACCGTTTTCGCCGTCGGGTGATTTTTCCGATCCTCAATGCCGGAGGAAAAGTCAGCGGTTTTGGCGGAAGGATCATCGTGGAAGGTTCGCCCAACGAAGGTCAGGTCTCTCCCAAATATATGAATTCTCCGGAATCCCCGATTTACAGCAAAGGCCTGATGCTTTACGGGTTGAACGCGGCCATAGGGTCCATCCGGGAACAGGGAATGGCCCTCATCGTGGAAGGGTATATGGATCTCCTCTCACTTTATCAAGAGGGCATCCGCAACGTGGTGGCTTCCCTCGGAACCGCCCTGACGGCCGCCCAGGTGTCTGTGCTGGGGCGATACACCCGGGAAGTCGTTCTGGTTTTCGACGCGGACGAGAGCGGCCGAAAGGCCACCCAGCGAAGCCTGGAGCTCTTTTTGCAGGAAGGAATCGCCGCCAGGGTGGTTTCTTTGCCCGCGGGCTTCGATCCGGACAGCTTTGTCCGCCGGGAAAAAAAGGCGGGGTTTGAACGAATTCTGGGCGATGCCCTCCCCGTGGTAGATTATTTATTGGACCAGGCCGGGCGAAGATATGCCACGGCGACAATTGAAGGAAAAGTCCGGGCCTTGCGGGAATTAATCCCCGCCTTGAAGGGTCTGAAAGACACCTTAGAACAGAATCTTTATATCGAACGGGTAGCCCACCGCCTTGGGCTGAAGGAATCCCAGGTCCGCGCCCAGCTCAGGGGGAAGCCCGAACGGGCTGAAGAGATAGGTAAGACCCCCGGGAAAACACCCCAGGGTCCTACCCATGAAAGACTCTTGTTACAAATCATGCTTTTGCACGGCCAGGTCATTCCATCTGTGGAAGAGGTTGTAGGGAAAGAGGGGTTCTTGGATCCCCGCCACCAGAAGCTGGCCCGGGAGCTGATGACTTTCTGGGAGAACGAGAAAAAAATGGATGGACAAGCCTTCCTCAGCCAGACCGGGGATGAAGAAATGAAGAACCTGGCTTCCGAACTGCTTTTGGCGGAAGAAAGTCTGGTGGATGCCGACCGGACCTTGAGGGATTGCTTGCGGCAAGTCAAACTCTCCCGCCTTCGCCAGGAGATCCAGCAGGTGGACGAGGAAATTCGCCAGCGAAGCCGGCAGGGGAAAGAAGATTCTGCGGGTCCATCTGGATTGCGGGAACTTCTGAAGAGGAAACAGCGGCTCATGACCGAGCAGAAAAAATGGAGCGGGTATTCCGCAGGTTGGGTTCAGCCCGAAGCGGCGCAATAAGCCAGAGAAGAGGTGGAATGCTTATGGCCAAAGAAGGTGAGATGGAAAAGGTCAAGCAGTTGATCAATAGGGGAAAGGAGAAGGGGTATTTAACCTATGATGAGGTGAACGACCTTCTCCCGCCGGATATCGTCTCCTCGGACCAGATTGATGATTTAATGATGATGTTCGGGGAAATGGATATTGAAGTGGTTGACGTTGCCCATAAGGTCAAAGTGGGCAAACAGCGGGAGGACGTCGAACGCCTCCCGGCCGAAGAAGAAGTCGATCTGGAAGCCGAAGGAATGGGGAAAGCGATTGACCCCGTTTACATGTACCTCCGGGAGATGGGCTCGGTCTCCCTGTTAACCCGTGAAGGCGAAGTGGAGATTGCCAAACGCATCGAGGCCGGAGAAAAAGAAGTCATTAACGCCGTCCTGGATTCTCCTTTGACCATCAAGGAGATCATCCAATTCGGGGAGCGGCTTCGTTCGAAGAAAGTGAAAAGCAAGGAGATCGCCCAGGACTTGGAAGAAGAAGATTATTTCCTGGAAGAGGAATTCAACGTTCATAGAATCCTATCGCTCATTGATCAGATTAAAAAGATGGATGAGCGCAATCGCCAGATCCGGGACCGGTTGGCGAAAGGAAGGATCACCGTTTCCATCCGGGCCCAGCTGGAAAAACGACTGCAGACGAAAAAGGAAAAGATCGTCTCCCTTCTCAAGGACATCAACCTCAAGACCAAGCATATCGACAAGATCGTCCAGAAACTCAAGGGACTGGCTGAACGGGTGGATAAGGCGGAGTCCGAAATTCAGGAGTGCCAGGTCCGCGCCAAGATGCCTATCGAGCAGCTCCAGCGGCTCATTCGGGCCATGCGAAAAAACCCGGATGAGTTCCGCAAAAACCTCCGCAAGTCCGGCCTGAAGAAGGATGAGCTGGAGGATTTCGAGCGTGTGATCAGGAACGCCCACCGGAAGGTTCGCCGGGTGGAAGCCGAATCCAACCTGCCCGTAGAAGAGCTGAAACGCACCCTGCAAGCGGTAAAGAACGGGGAGACGAAAGCCGAGCTGGCCAAGAATGAGTTGATCAAAGCCAATCTTCGCCTGGTCGTCTCCATCGCCAAAAAATACACCAACCGCGGTCTGCAGTTCCTCGACCTGATCCAGGAAGGGAATATCGGGTTGATGAAAGCGGTGGATAAGTTTGAATACCAGCGGGGGTACAAGTTCAGTACCTACGCCACCTGGTGGATCCGCCAATCGATCACCCGGGCCATTGCCGACCAGGCCAGGACGATTCGGATCCCCGTGCACATGATCGAAACCATTAACAAACTGATCCGGACCTCCCGGTACCTGGTCCAGGAAATCGGGCGGGAGCCCACTCCCGAGGAGATTGCCGAACGGATGGACTTCTCCCTGGACAAAGTGCGCAAGGTGTTGAAGATCGCCAAAGAACCCATCTCCCTGGATACCCCGATCGGCGAGGAAGAGGACAGTTACCTGGGAGACTTCATCGAGGACAAAAAGGTCATCTCCCCTTCGGAAGCCGTAGTTCACCTGAATCTTTCGGAGCAAACCCGGAAGGTCCTGGCGACCCTGACCCCCCGCGAGGAAAAGGTCTTGAAGATGCGGTTCGGCATCGATGAGAAAGCCGACCATACCTTGGAAGAGGTTGGTCAGAATTTCGATGTCACCCGGGAGCGTATCCGGCAGATCGAAGCCAAGGCCTTGCGCAAGCTGCGCCACCCCTCCCGCTCGAAAAAGCTGCGGTCTTTCGTGGA